>NZ_BPQL01000018.1 GCF_022179225.1 Methylobacterium goesingense | reverse complement strand
AAGCCAGCCGGTCAGGTCAAAACGGCTGAACTGGGAAAGCCGCGTACAGGTCACAACTGACCAGCAGGCACGTATCGACGACCTTGAGCGTCGGAAGGCCGATGTTATCGCGAACCCGGCGCAAGCCCCGGCAGATGTAACCGACGTCCATCCGACGATCGCCGCTCTTACTGTATCCGCGTCGAACGCCATGCCGACGCCCTCCCCGATCCGGACGGCGGACTGCAGGCGGCGGCCGCATTGTAGCAACCACATCGGAAATCCACGCTCACCCCCGGCGCGAACACGGCGAGGTCAACCCCACGCTACGCGGTGCGTTGTTCGCCATCCTCGATCTTGCGAAGGCCGAGGTAACGGAAAAGGGACCAAGCAACTCGCTTATGCCGCCCGGTGAAGCCTGTCCCCACAGCCAAATCGAAACGCCCGCCCCGGTGAAAACCCGGGCGGGCGTTTTCGTGGTCAGGTGGCTGCAAGATGATCGTCAGCGCAACCAAGACGTGAAGAAATAGATCAGAAGAATCACTGGGATCGGAATTCCGATCAGCCACAACAGACCGCCCTTCAACATCTCAAACCTCCGCGCCGAATGCATTCACCCGTTTGTAACGGGCGTGATCGGAAGCAGGTTCCTCCTTTTACAGGACGTCGCGCATGCGCTTGCCGCTGCGCTCGTAATAGTACGGAATCGGCAGATAGGGCGCGAAGCCGCCTTTTACCTGGATCTCGAGATCGTCGAGGACCACGCCGGTGATGCGTGGCAGGTTGAGGCGTCGGGCCTCCGTGAACGTCACCCAGACCAGTTCGACGAGTTCCGATTCCGCCGAGACGACGTCCGGAACCGTGTGGGCGATCGTAATGCGATCCGCCGCGAAGAAGCGCGTGTCGAACCGGCGGACCCGGCCCGGCGGCGTGACCGCCCGCGCGATGAGGTGCAGGGCCTCGAGGTCCGGCAGCACGCCGGCTGCACGGAACGCGCTCCAGCTTCCGGCGGGGGCGGTTTCCGGAGGGCCATACGCGCGGGTGCCCAGCATCAGGCCGGTCTCCTCGTAGGTCTCCCGGATCGCCGCCAGCGCCAGGGCACGGCCCAGGCCATCGCCACCACGCGGCACGCGCTGCGCCAGGGCGTCGTTCGCTCGTCCCGACAATGCGCCCGCCACGGGCATGTGCCGGTCCGCCGGCTCGATCCGGCCGCCGGGAAACACGAACTTTCCCGCCATGAAGGCGAGGCCCGGATGGCGCCGGCCCATCAGGATCTTCGGGGTGCGTCGGGTCCGGTCGATGAGGATCAGCGTGGCGGCGTTGCGGGGCCGCAGGGCGACCGCGCGGGCCGGCGTCTCAGGCGGAGGCGCCTCCGGCAGCATGTCCGTGATCTGGTCCATGCTGCGTCTCCTCGATGTCGCCGGTCGTCGACACCGGTAGCTTGGCAAAGCCATGCATGCCAAGGGCATATTGCAGGCCGACCACCGCGCCCTTCACCGGTTGCAGCAGGGCGAGGGAGCCCAGCAGCGTCACCAGGGGCCAGAAGGTGAGCTGAAACCAGAGCGGCACGTCGTAGTTCATCTCGGTCTCGAGGAGGAAGTAGCCGACAATGTGCCCGATGATGAAGATAACGATGTAGGGCGGCAGGTCGTCCGCCCGGTGATGCGAAAGTTCCAGACCGCAGACCCCACAGTCGGGCTGGACCTTCAGGAAGCGGCCGAAGATGCGCCCCTGCCCGCAATGAGGGCAGCGACCGACGAACCCGCGTGCCATCGCCCTGGAGAGGCCCGTGCGCGTGCCGGAGCCGGTCTCGATCGTCACAGTCATTCGGGGCTCCTGGGGGATCGCGCCATGGCTTCTATACGCTCCGCATCAGCGGCGCGACCCGCGATGGCGCGTTCCCGTCCGGATGCCGGCCGGGCGCCCCGGCGTGCCGGGTTTGCGGACGGGGTTTCGGCCCCGCGGGGCCGTGGCTCCACCCCTATCCGGTCGTGCCCGGCCCTCCGACAGGAGTTCGAAGCGCAGGGCTCCGGCGACGGCGGCGGCCTCGACGAGGCGCACCTCGACGCGGTCGCCGAGGCGGTGGGTCTCGCCCGAACGCTCGCCGACGAGGGCATGCTTGGCCTCGTCGTGGCGGTAGTAATCAGCGCCGATCGTCGAGATCGGCACGAAGCCGTCCGCCCCGGTCTCGTCGAGCTTGATGAATAAGCCCGACCGGGTGACGCCGGAGATCTGTCCCGTGAAGGTCGCCCCGACCCGGTCGGCGAGGTGGTGGGCGATCAGCCGGTCGATCGTCTCGCGCTCGGCCGCCATCGCCCGCCGCTCGGCCGCAGAGATCTGCTCGCCGATCTGGTCGAGGGCTGCCACAGTGACCTCGGAGGACAGGCCGTCATTCCCGAGCCGGCAGGCCGCGATCAGGGCGCGATGGACGATGAGGTCGGCGTAGCGCCGGATCGGCGAGGTGAAGTGCGCGTAGCGACGCAGGTTCAGGCCGAAATGCCCGAGGTTCTGGGCGGCGTAGACGGCCTGGGCCTGTGAGCGCAGGACCACCTCGTTGATGAAGGTGGCGTGCTCCGTCTCGGCCACGCTGGCGAGGATGCGGTTGAACAGGGCCGGACGGAGCGCACTCTCCTTCGGCAGCTTGATGCCGATGGAGGCGAGCACCTCGCCGAGCGCGCGCATCTTCTCCAGGGCGGGCTCGTCGTGCACCCGGTAGATCAGCGGCTGTCGCGCCTGTTCCAGGGTCTCGGCAGCGGCGACGTTGGCGAGGATCATGAACTCCTCGATGAGCCGGTGCGCGTCGAGGCGCGCCGGCACCACCACGCGGTCCACCGCGCCGTCGGCCGTCAGCACGACCTTGCGCTCCGGCAGGTCGAGGGCGAGGGGGCCGCGCGCGTCTCGAGCCTGGCGCAGGGCCGCGTAGGCGGCCCAGAGGGGACGCAGCGCCGGCTCCAGCAGGGGGGCGGTGGCCGCGTCCGGCGCGCCGTCGATGGCGCCCTGCGCCTGGGCGTAGCTGAGCTTGGCGCGCGAGCGGATCATCACGCGGTGGACGCTGTGGCGCCGCTTCACCCCGTCGGCGCCGATCACCATGCGGATCGCCAGGGCCGGCCGGTCCTCGGCCTCGCGCAGGGAGCAGAGATCGTTCGAGATGCGCTCCGGCAGCATCGGCACCACCCGGTCGGGGAAGTAGACCGAATTGCCACGCATCAGCGCCTCGCGGTCGAGGGCCGAGCCCGTCCGGACGTAAGCCGCGACGTCCGCGATCGCCACGGTGACGACGAAGCCGCCGGCATTGGTCGGGTCCGGGTCGGGCACCGCCATCACGGCGTCGTCGTGGTCCTTGGCGTCGGGGGGGTCGATCGTGAGAAGCGGCGCGTCGCGCCAGTCCTCGCGCCCCGCCAGTCCCACCGGCTCCGCCGCGTCGGCCTCGGCCAGTGTGGCGGCGGCGAAGACGTGCGGGATGTGGTGCAGGTGGAGGGCGATCAGGCTGACGGCCTTCTCCGAGCCCAGGGCGCCGAGGCGCTCGCGTACGCGGCCCTGGGGCAGGCCGAATTGGCTCTCGCGTTGAAGGACGACGCTGACGAGATCGCCGTCGCGGGCCTCGCCCTCCTCGCCCGCCGGAATCGCGATCTCGCGTCCCTGCGCCCGCTTCTCGACGGGAATGATGCGGCCGCCCTCCGGGCCGGCCCGGTAGACGCCGATGATCTCCGACTTGTTCTTGCCCAGGGTCTTGATGACCCGGCCGGTGTAGCGGCCCGGTTCGGCGGGGCTCGCCTCGACGCGCAGGAGCACGCGGTCGCCGATCCCCGGTGCCGGCTGTCCGGGGCGCTTCGCGCCGCGCGGGGCCGCCACGGTGATCCGCGGCGCGGGGCCGTTGCCGACGTCCCATTCGGCCGGATTGGCCAGGAACTCGCCGTCTCGGTCGCGCGCTGTAATGTCGGCGAGCACCACCGGCGGCAGGCGCCCGGAGGGTGCGAGGCCGCCGCGACCGCGCGCGATGGCGCCGTCCATCTCGATCTCCTTGAGGATGCGCTTCAGGCCGATCCGGTCCGCGCCCTTGATGTTGAAGGCCGCCGCGATCTCGCGCTTGCCCACATTCTCCGTGGAGGCGGCGATGAAGGCGACGATCTGCTCGCGGGAGGGGAGGGCGGCGGGGCCAGGATTGGGGTTGATGCGTTTTGCCAAGGCAGGGCTCGCTGCGCGGGCGCGAGGCCGTACGCGGAATTGAGACTTCGAGCCGGGGACGCGGATTCGCTCCGGCCCCCGTAACATGGACGTCTGCGCCCGCCCCGGCAACGGCACGGGGCCGGCCCGCGACACCGGTTCCGTATCGGGCGGCTCCTGAGCGCACTCAGCCGGTGGCGGCGGATTTCCGCAGGCGCTCGACGGCCCGGTCGATGTCGAAGTCCCGCGCGGTGAGTTCGGCGAGGGTGAAGGGGCACAGGGCCGGGAAGCCGAACTGCACCTGGTTCTCCGCCTCCCGGAATTCCGGTGCCTCGGCCTCGCGCACCGCCAGGGTCCAGAACCCCTCGACGTTGAGGCCCGCGACGCGGGCCGGATCAGCGGCGAGCCCGGCTTGCGTCGGCCGCGCCGCCTCGCGCCAGAGGGCGCTCGCCCGGTCGTCGGACATCAGGGCGGCCCGCACGAGGTTGGCGAGGAGGGTGCGGATGTCCGTGGCGGCGGTCTCGGGCATGGATGGCGCTCGGCGCGAGGGATCGGCCGGCCCCGACGCGCAAGCCCTGCGCCAGATCCAAGCCCTGCCTCAGATCCGAGCCCCGCGCCAGATCGCGTCTCAGTAGGGCGTTCCCTTCGCCCGCTGCGCCTTGAGCGCCTCGGCGTACCAGACCAGTTCGTCGAGGAAGCGTGCCGCGGCCTTCGGCAGCCAAGCCTCCTGCGCGGCGCCGGCCTCGTCCAGCGCCTTGCCGATGCGGGGGATCGGAAGCAGCGACGGGATGCTCGACGCGCCGAGCTCGGCCATCATCGCCCGCAACTGCATCGCCGCACGCACGCCCCCGTACTGGCCCGCCGAGTAGCAGACGATGCCGGAGGGCCGCCAGGAGTACTCCTCCAGGAAGTGGTCGAGCGTGTTCGAGAGGGCCGGCGGAATCGAATGGTTGTACTCCGCCGAAACGACCAGAAAGGCGTCCGAGCGGCGGTAGAGCGTGGCCAGATCCTCAAGGCATGCTGGCGCTCCGCCCTTCGGATATTCCTTGTACATCCGGTCGAGGAGCGGAAGCTGTAGTTCGGCCGGATCGACCAGGGGCGCCTCGACGCCGCGCGCTTGAAGTTCGGCGATGACGAACCGGGCCGCGCGCAGGCCCTGGCGGTCGGACCGGACGGAACCGAGAATCACGAGGACGACGAGAGACATGAGGCCGCTCCTGCACGCCGGCGCCTTCCGCTCGGCGAAGGATCCTGGCTAGCGAACCTTCGGCGCGCCCTCAATCCTCGTGCTTCCTGACGAGCGCCCGGGAGCGGGTCGATCTTCGTCGTCTCGATGCGGGCGCGGCGTCTCTCAGAACCGCGTCGTCGCCCGCGTCAGCCAATCCGGCGAGGCGTCTACCAAGAGCGTCTCCAGGGCCTTGTCGTAACCGAGCACGATGGCGAGTCCCGTCAGGACCAGGGTGAGGCCGAGCGCGGCCTTGAGGCCCCGGCCCAGGCCCATCATGCGGTCGCGCCAGCGCATCAGCGTCACGCGGGAGAGGGTGCCGAGGACGACCAGGGGCAGAGCAGCGCCGAGACCGAAGAGCAACATCGTCAGGGCGACGGTGCCGAGGTCGCGACTCTGCGCGGCCAGCAGCGAGGCCGCGCCCAATGTCGGGCCGACGCAGGGGCTCCAGACAGCCCCGAGGAGGAGGCCGACGCCGAACTGGCCGGAGAGGCCGATGCCGGAGACGCCGCCGAAGCTGGTCTGAATCCAGTTGCTCGCCGGGCCAGCCGCCACCGCCAGGCGGGTCTGCGCCACGGGCAGCATCAGCACGAGCCCGAGCACGATCATGAGCCCGGCCGCGCCCGTCCGGAACATGCCGCTATCGAGGCCGAGGCTGAAGCCGATGGTGGCCACGAACAGGCCGACCGCCACGAAGGCGAGGGCCAGCCCGGAGGCCAGCGCGAGGGGGCCGAGCCGATGCGCCGAGGCGGCGGCACCCAGCACCAGCGGCAGCAGCGGCAGGACGCAGGGCGAGAGCACCGAGAGCAGCCCGGCGAGGCAGGCGAGGCCGAGCCCGGTGGCCATCGGCTCGGCCTAGAGGGTCTTCTCGACGAGGCTCTCGATCCATTCGGGCTGCGTCTCGCCCACCGAACGGCCGGTCTCGGTCTCGCCTTTGAAGGCGATCAGGGTGCTCTGCATGCGGGCGTCGAAGCGGCGCAGCACGTCCTTCTGCGTGTCGAAGTCGACGTCGAAGATCAGCAGGTCCTTGAAGCGCGCCTGCTCGCCCAGCTTGGCCAGGATCGGCTTTTGCGTCTTGCAGATCGGACACCAGGGCGCGCTCACCTCCACGAGGATCGGCCTGCCCGCCTTCTGGGCCGCCGCGAAGGCTTGCGCGCTGTAGGCCTGGGTCTCGGCGGCGCGCGCCGGCAGCGCGAGGATGGCGGGCGCGAGGGCGAGGCAGGCGAGGAGGACACGTCGGTGGAGGCGGGCGGGATCGACCGCCCGGACAGGGCCGGATCCGGCGGGTCTGGACATCCGCATGGCACTTCACTCCCGGAATCTTGGCGGCCGTCTCGCGCGTCGCAGCGGCCCGTTGGGTCGAGCCTACGCCACGGCGAGGGTAATGTCGCCGGGACCGGGGCGGGCGGCGCGGCGCCCGCGCGCAAGATCGCGCGATGAGCCTTGGGGCCGGAGGCTTTGCCGAGACACCGGCAGCCGCGAGGGACGATCGCCGGATCGGCCGGTTTACTGCGGAACTCGCGCGGTCCACTGGTCGCCGCGCGCGCGCTCACCAGAGCGAGAATTCGGTGGCGAAGTCGGTGGTCTTCAGGCGCGCGCAGGTTTCCGGCGCGATGCCGCAATCGGCCTGCGGCCTCAGCGTCAGGGTGCCGTCCGGTGCGGTCGCGAAGGTCAGGTGGAGCGGGGGCTCGTCCGCCTTTGTATAGGCGAGGCCGACCTCGAAGCGGACGAAATCGAAGCGGTCGCGGTCGGCGTACACGATGAGGTCGCGCGAGACGGTTTCGCCGGGATTGAGCTCGGAGGGCTCGCCGCCCGCCTCGGTGGCGCCGGCGAACAGGCGGCTCTCTCGCAGGATCGCTTCGCCGGGGCCCGCGAAGCCGTAGGCGCGGGCCGCGATGGTGCGATCGGCGGACGTCGTTCCACCCGCGGGCTTCGTGCCGGATTCCGCGTCGAACCGCACCCGCACGCCGGTGACGTTGTAGACGAGGCCGAGCACGCGCACGCCGGTCTGGCCGACGTTCTTACGCGTCACGGTGGAGCGGATCGCCACGTGTTGGCCACGCTCGCCCGCCCGCACCAGGCTCGTCGTCACCGAGACGGCGGGCGGTTCCAGGGCCGGTTTGATCCGCGCCTCGTAGACGAAGGTGTAGACCGCCCAGGCGCCGGCTGCGACGATCGCCAAGGTCTGCACCAGGGCATTGGCGCGCTCCAGCCGGCCGCCCCGGCGGGATCGCGCATCCTCGCTCTCGTCCTTCGGCATTCTCGATCCCGACCCTCACGTCGGGGCGGCAAGCCCGTTGGCGGGATCATGGTTCCGTCTTCGGATTCTTCGTGGCATCCGACCGCCCGTGGCGCGGAAGGACGGATCAGAGGCGGTCGCGGATCAGTCTGAGGAAAATGCGAAGGCCGCCCTGCTCGTAGAACACGACGTTCGCGGGGGGCGCGTTCCAGAGCCGCGTCAGTTCCGCATCGGGAAAGCGATCCGCGGTGATGTCGTCGAGGTATTTCCGGAGCTTCAACCGGGCTTCGCCCCTGAACGGAGACACGGCCGTCCGCAGGATCTCCTCCATCGTGTGTCCCATGTCGTCCAAGCCTTCAATGAAGGCGAGGGCCAAGCTTTCGAATTCCGCCGAGCTCTGCAATCTCGGCTTCGGATATCGTTCCTTCGATCGTTTCGGCCTGGGCTTGTCGATGCGTCGCAATCCGTCACCTCTCCGGTCCGGCCGTGAAAGGCATGACGCGCCGTTCAACGGATCATCGCGATCATGACGCTCGCGACGGGCCCCCTCTCCCTTCAGGCAAGGTGATCGCTCCACCTTCCGGGGGAGGAGACCCGCGCCATGACCCCGAGCGATTCGTCCAGATTCTCAATTGCACGCGCAGGTTGAGCCTGTCGATCCGCCGATGGGACTTCGCCGGACGGCGGAACGTGAAACGCCGGAGCCCCTCGCGGAGCCCCGGCGTTTCGGATCGTCTCGAAGGGACCGGGCCTGACGCCCAGCCCGGTCGCTCTCAGAGCGAGTAGTACATCGTGAACTCGACCGGGTGCGGGGTCATCTCGTAGCGCATGACCTCCGTCATCTTCAGCTCGATGAACGAGTCGATCTGGTCGTCCGTGAAGACGTTGCCGGCCTTGAGGAAGGCGCGGTCGCGGTCGAGGTTCTGCAGGGCTTCACGGAGCGAGCCGCAGACGGTGGGGATCTTCTTCAACTCGCGCGGGGGCAGGTCGTAGAGATCCTTGTCCATGGCGGCGCCCGGATCGATCTTGTTGATGATGCCGTCGAGGCCGGCCATCAGCAGCGCCGAGAAGGCGAGGTAGGGGTTCGCCATCGGGTCGGGGAAGCGGACCTCGACGCGCTTGGCCTTCGGGTTCGTCGTCCACGGGATGCGGCAGGAGGCCGAGCGGTTGCGAGCCGAGTAGGCGAGCAGCACGGGGGCCTCGTAACCCGGCACCAGACGCTTGTAGGAGTTGGTCGACGGGTTGGTGAAGGCGTTGAGCGCCTTGGCGTGCTTGATGATGCCGCCGATGTACCAGAGGCACTCCTGGGAGAGGTCGGCATACTTGTCGCCGGCAAACAGCGGCTTGCCGTCCTTCCAGATCGACTGGTGCACGTGCATGCCCGAGCCGTTGTCGCCGTAGACGGGCTTGGGCATGAACGTCGCGGTCTTGCCGTAGCTCTGGGCGACCTGGTGGATGCAGTACTTGTAGATCTGCATGTGGTCGGCAAGCAGCGTCAGGGTGTCGAACTTCATGCCGAGCTCGTGCTGGGCCGACGCCACCTCGTGGTGGTGCTTCTCGACCTTCACGCCCATGGACTGCATGGCGGCCAGCATCTCGCCGCGCATGTCCTGCGCCGAATCCTGCGGCGGCACCGGGAAGTAGCCGCCCTTGGTAGCGACGCGGTGGCCGAGGTTGCCGCCCTCGTAGTCCGTGAAGCCGTTGGTCGGCAGCTCGGTCGAGTCGAGCTGGAAGCCGGTGTGGTAGGGGTCGGAGCCGAACTTCACGTCGTCGAACACGAAGAACTCGGCCTCGGGGCCGACATAGATGGTGTCGCCGATGCCGGTGGACTTCAGAAAGGCCTCGGCCAGCTTGGCGGTGCCGCGCGGATCGCGGCTGTAGGGCGCGCCCGTGGAGGGCTCGAGCACGTCGCAGACGATCGACATGGTCGAGGCCGAGAAGAACGGGTCCATGCAGGCGGTGGCCGGGTCCGGCATCAGCAGCATGTCGGATTCGTTGATGGCCTTCCAGCCGGCGATCGACGAGCCGTCGAACATCGTGCCTTCGGAGAACATCTCGTCGTCGATCAGGGAGACGTCGAACGTGACGTGCTGCCACTTACCACGCGGATCGGTGAACCGAAGGTCGACGTACTTGACGTCGTTGTCCTTGATTTCCTTCAGGACGTCGGCTGCAGTCTTGGCCATCCTTGGGGGTCTCCTTCATATCTCGGCCCATTGCGGCCGTGGTTTTGCCGCAGCGTGCACCGGCGCACCGCAGAGCGGAAGGGTATTGGGCGTCGAGCGTTTAGCGCAGGTGGAGCGTCGCGGCCAGCGCAATTTCGCGGGCTCCGGTGCGGAGCGGCCGCGAGAACCGACGCAAAAACAGAAACTTAGATCTGCCTTCTGCGTATCGTCCCGGAACCGGGCGCGTGACGATCGTGGACGTTCGTGACGGATTTCGTCAGGGCATCAGGATTTTGCGCATCTGGATGCCGTCGATCGCGTGTCCGACCAGTTCGGCAGCGTCCCAGGCGAAGCGGTGCCAATCCGTCGCCTCGTAGAAGCCGACCGCGTCAGGGGCAGCGTTCACGTGGAGCGTATGGATGCCGAATTGCACGGCTCGTTCCCGCACCGCCTCGTCGAGCCGGCAGCCGAGACCCTGGCCCCGCCGTCCGGCACGATCGCCACGAGGCGGACGGTTCCAGTCCCATCGCGACGGTCGGCGATGCGGACGACCCCGAGGGCGGTATCGCCATCGGTGAGCAAAAGGGGATGGCGGTCGTCCGGGTGGTTCGGATCGTAGTCCGTCCGCCCATGCGGCACTCAGAGGACGGCTTGTCTAATGCGATGAAAGTCCTGCCAGTCCCGCAGATCGATGACCGGCTTGAGCCAGCATCCGGCCTGCGCCACGGAACCGCGGCCCACCGCCTCAGATCGCGTCGGTTCCGGTCTCGCCCGTGCGGATACGAATCGCTTCCTCGATGGTGGAGACGAAGATCTTGCCGTCGCCGATGCGCCCGGTCTGGGCCGATTTGCGGATCGCCTCCACGGCGCCCTCCACCAGCGCGTCCGACAGGACGATCTCCAGCTTCACCTTGGGCAGGAAGTCGACGACGTACTCGGCACCTCGATAGAGCTCGGTGTGGCCCTTCTGGCGCCCGAAGCCCTTCGCCTCGATCACAGTGATGCCCTGGAGGCCAACCTCCTGCAGGGCTTCCTTCACCTCGTCCAGTTTGAAAGGCTTGATGATCGCTTCGATCTTCTTCATGCCGGGCGGGCCTGACCTCGATGCTGCTTGACCCATCGTTGGTATCATCGCCGTCCGGCCTTCGCCACGCCGTTTTGGTCCAAGATCGCGGAAAACTGCACAACGAACGTGCACCGACCGCAAATCGTTTGGGCGAATGCCGAATCTGAAGCGGATTCGTGGGTCCTGGACAGGCACTGCAGGAGGAATTTTCGATGACGACGCTGCGCTTGCTTGACGTCGAGGCGATGCGCCGGGTCGACGCGGCCGCCATCGCGGGTGGAACGCCCGGCGGCGTCCTGATGGAGCGGGCCGGCGCGGCGGTGGCGGAGCGGGCGCGCCTCCTGGCCGGCGAAGGCAGCCGCATCCTCGTCCTGTGCGGCCCCGGCAACAACGGCGGCGACGGCTTCGTGGCCGCCCGCCTCCTCGCCGAGGCCGGCTTCGCGGTGGACCTCGTAGCCCTCGCGCCGGTCGTAGCCCTCACCGGCGATGCGGCCCGCGCCGCGTCCAGCTGGACCGGTCCGGTCGGCGCCCTGGCGGACCTCGGCGAACTCGGGAACTACGCCCTCGCGATCGACGCACTTTTCGGGGCCGGGCTTTCCCGGGACCTCGCGCCGGATGTTGCATCCCTGGCCGCGCGACTTGCCGCATGTGGCACCACCGTTCTGGCGGTGGATGTGCCGAGCGGTGTCGACGGCGATACCGGGGCCATGCGCGGCGCGGCGTTCCACGCGACCGAGACCGTCACTTTCGTGGCCCTCAAACCGGGGCACCTGCTCCAACCCGGGCACGCATTGTGCGGGGCCATTCATCTGGCGGATATCCGGACCGGCGATGCCGCTCTCGCGGCCGGGCTCGCCGACGCAAGCCCCCTTTGGCGCAACGGTCCAGCCCTGTGGAGCAACCGGTTTCCGCGCCTGAACGCGGCGAGCCACAAGTACGCGCGCGGGCACGCGCTCGTGCTCTCCGGGCCGGCGACAAAGACCGGTGCCGCCCGGATGGCGGCGCGAGCCGCCCTGCGCGTCGGCGCCGGGCTCGTCACCCTGGTCTCGCCGACCGGCGCCCTCGCCGAGAACGCCGCTCACTGCACCGCGATCATGCTGCGCGCCTGCGACAGCGCCGACGATCTCGACGACCTCCTGGTCGACGAGCGCATGAACGTTCTGCTGGCCGGCCCCGGCCTCGGCGTCGGCTCGGGCGCCCGCGATCTCGTGGCGGTGGCAGCGGCGGCGGGGCGCGCCCTCGTCCTCGACGCGGATGCGCTGACGAGCTTCAAGGGACAGGCACGCCTCCTCGCAGCACACCTGTCGGACGGCGACGCCCTGGCCGTTCTCACCCCGCACGAGGGCGAGTTCACCCGCCTCTTCGAGGGGACGCACGCGCTCGATCCGGAAGCCGGCAAGCTAGAGCGGGCGCGGCGCGCGGCCGCCCTCGCGGGGGCCGTCGTCGTTCTCAAGGGCTCCGACACCGTGATCGCGGCGCCCGACGGCCGCGCCACGATCAACGATCACGGCACGCCCTATCTCGGCACGGCCGGGTCCGGCGACGTGCTCGCCGGGCTGATCGCGGGGCTGCTCGCCCAGGGCATGGAGTCGTTCGAGGCCGCTTGCGCCGCCGTCTGGCTGCACGGCGACGCGGGTCTGCGCCACGGGCCGGGCCTCATCGCCGAGGACCTGCCGGAACTGATGCCGCAGGTTTTGCGGGCGCTCGCCGGGGCCTGAACGACCCTCGCGCGTTCAGGTCACCTCGAACAGCGTCCAGAGCCCGGTGTCGAAGCGCTCCAGAACCGTGGAGCTGATAAGCCAGCGGCCCGGATTGTCCGCCTTGAAGGCGATGCGGGCCGTGCGGCCCTCCAGGAGCTGGAATGTGTCGAGCCAGTAGGGCTCCCAGCCGTCGTCAAGAGGATGGAGCAGCCGGAAAACGTGCCCGTGCAGGTGAAGCGCCTGCGGGAAGGCGGTGGCGTTCTTGATCGCCAGCACCACCACTTGGCCCCGCTTCACGGAGAACAGAGGTGTCAGCCCGGTGCTGCCGCTGGCACCGTTCACCGCCCAGATCCGATTCGGATCGCCGGTATAGACGGGTTCCGTCGTCGGCTTGTCCTTGTCGATGCGGGCGCCGCCCGTGATCGTGATGTCGCGCCGGACCGCGTTCTGCAGTTTCACCTCGGCGGGCAGGAGGGCGTTCTCGCCGATCTTGGTGATCGCCGGGCGCGCCGGGATGACGGGCTGGCCCGCCACCGCCAGGGTCGCCAGTACGAGGCCGTTACCGACCAGAGCCGTGACGCTACCGCTGGCGCCAGCTTCCGTCGGCAGGTCAAGCATCAGGTCGTAGCGGGTCCCGGGCGGGAAGGGCAGGGTTGCCCGCAGGGGCTCGAAGGTATCGGTGGGCTGGCCGTCTACCGCCAGCACGTAGACCTTCACGCCGTCGAAGCGGATGCGCGTGCCGCGCGCGTTGCAGACGTTGCCGAGGCGCAGGCGCACCCGGCTGCCCGGCCGCCCCGTAATCGTCGCCGGAACCGGCGCCCCGTTCAGTGTCACCAAGCTGCCAAGGCGGCCTGAAGTCGCCGCGAACGTGGTCTGGCCGAAGGGCAGCAGGCTGGCATCCTCCTCGATTCGCCAGTCCTGCATCAGCAGCGTCAGATCCTGGTCGGCCGCCGGGGGCAAAGTCTCCTCGACAATCAGTGCCCCGGCGAGGCCGCGCCCCGACGGCTCGCTCGAGCCACCGACGACGAGAGGGCGAATCAAGAAGGTGCCGGCATCGGGCGGCACGAATGCGTAGGAGAAATCGGCTCCGGGGGCGATTGGCGCCTGAGTGATGCCGCCGACGCCGTCCATCGGATTCTGGTTGCGCACCCCATGCCAGTGCAGGCTGAGAGGCTTGTCCGTGCGATTTTCGACCTTGAGCCGGACGGTCTCCCCAAGCTTGATTCGCACCACGGGCGGCGGCGAGGTCCCGTCGAAGGTCCAGACCGGCGTCGCGGCCGCGGGCTCTGGCTTCAGGCGCGTGCTGCCCGGCGCGACCCTCAGAATCCGCTCGGGGCCGGCGGCGGGCGCTTTCTCGCCCGGCGCAGCGGAGCCCTGAGGCTTTCCGGCCTGTGCCATCGTCCCGCGCGGCGCCAAAGACAGGGCTGCGGCTCCGCCGAGCAGGACGCGGCGCGGAACCGAGATGGAGGCGTGCGGCGCGGGCGATCGAGGCTTCGGCATGGAATCTCGCAGATTGTGAGGGGGCTCGGCGCGGGCGCATCCGCGCAGCGGTTGTAGAATGTGGCTCCTCCGGATTCCATCCGCGAGACCGGTCGAGAAAGGCGACGGCGTCGACCCGGGGCGGGTCTGACTTTTTTTGATGCGGCCCGTGGCGCGCGTGCTATAGGACCGCGCTCTGGCGGCGGAATGCGCGCTGGGCGTTGGCGCTTGCGGGCGTGGCGGAACTGGTAGACGCGCTGGATTTAGGTTCCAGTGTCGCAAGACGTGGGGGTTCGAGCCCCTCCGCCCGCACCAGTCCTTCGCCGTCGGGAACGGATTGGCTCACAGCGATGGCCGCCCGGCCCGCCGTAGGGAGTCGGCCCCTCGGCGGCGCGATGTCCTGTCGCCGACCTCGTTTTGGTCCGTATCGGCGGACCGCGAGGGACCGAACGACACCACGCGATCACACGGACGACAGCGGAAAGACGACCATGCAGGTGACCGAGACACTCTCCCAGGGACTGAAGCGCGAGTTTCAGGTCCTGCTCGCCGCGAACGAGCTCGAGGAGCGCCTGACGAGCGAGCTGTCGACCCTGAAGGACAAGGCCCAGATCAAGGGCTTCCGTCCCGGCAAGGTGCCGGTCGCGCACCTGCGCAAGCTCTACGGCCGCTCCGTGATGGCTGACGTGCTGCAGAATGCCGTCAACGAGGCGAACCAGAAGATTGTCTCCGAGAACAACCTCAAGCTCGCCCTCGAGCCCAAGATCGAGTTCCCCGGCGAGAAATCGATCGTCGAGCGCGCCCTCGACGCCAAGGACGACGTTTCCTTCAACGTCGCCCTCGAGGTGCTGCCGACCTTCGAGCTCGTCGACCTGTCCGACGTCAGCCTGACCAAGCAGGTGGCCAAGCCCTCCGACGAGGAGGTCGACGAGGCCATCACCCGCATGGCGTCTTCCAACCGCGCCTTCGCGCCCCGCGAGGAGGGTGCCGCCGCCGAGACCGGCGACCGCGTCACCATCGACTTCGTCGGCCGCATCGACGGCACCGAGTTCGAGGGTGGCACGGGCGAGGGCATCGACCTCGAGCTCGGCTCCGGCTCGTTCATCCCCGGCTTCGAGGATCAGCTCGTCGGCGCCAAGGTCGGTGACAAGCGCGTCGTCAAGTCGACCTTCCCGGAGGCCTACGGCGCCGCCCACCTCGCCGGCAAGGACGCCGAGTTCGACGTGACCGTCACGGCTATCCAGGCGCCGGGCGAGACCAAGATCGACGACGAACTCGCCAAGACCTTCGGCATGGAATCCCTGGAGAAGCTCAAGGAGGCGGTCTCGACCGCCATCGGCAGCGACTTCGAGGCGCAGTCCCGCCGCAAGCTCAAGAAGGGCCTGCTCGACGCCCTCGACACCAAGTACGCCTTCGAGCTGCCCCCGAGCCTGGTCCACCAGGAGTTCGCTGCGGTCTGGGCGCAGGTCGAGCAGGACCTGAAGACCCGCGAGAAGACCTTCGAGGACGAGGGCACCACCGAGGAGAAGGCGACCGCCGAGTACCGCAAAATCGCCGAGCGTCGCGTCCGCCTCGGCTTGGTGCTTGCACAGGTCGGTGAGACGGCCGATATCAAGGTCTCGGACGACGAGGTGAACCAGGCGCTGATCGCCCGGGTGCGGCAGTATCCCGGCCAGGAGCAGCAGGTCTGGGATTTCTACCGCAAGAACGCCCAGGCGCTCGCCGAGCTCCGTGCGCCGATCTTCGAGGAGAAGGTCGTCGACCACGTGCTCGCGCAGGTGAAGCTCACCGAAGAGCCGGTCTCGAAGGAGGCGCTGTTCGCCGACGAGGACGATGCTGAGGGCAAGTCCGAGACGAAGGGCGAGACCAACGAGTCGGCCTCGACCGGCACCGACGAGGGCCTTCCCGCCGTCGCCAAGGCCGATTGAGTCCCGCTGCTCCCACGAGGGCGGCGGGCCGAGAGTAAGGCGATGTTCACCATCGCCGTAGTTCGCTGAAACGTCCGGTGCGCGCTCGATTCGCGGCGCGGCCGGACCCCTTGTAGCTGGGGCACGTGATGATGAGAGATCCGGTCGACTATTATAACAGCGCGCTCGTGCCCATGGTGGTCGAGCAGTCGAGCCGCGGTGAGCGTGCCTTCGACATCTACTCTCGCTTGCTGCGCGAGCGCATTATCTTCCTCACCGGACCGGTCGAAGATTACGGCGCGTCGCTGATCGTCGCGCAGCTGCTGTTCCTCGAGGCCGAGAACCCCAAGAAGGAAATTTCCTTCTACATCAATTCGCCGGGCGGCGTCGTGACCTCCGGCCTTTCGATCTACGATACCATGCAGTTCATCCGCTGCCCCGTGACCACGCTCTGCGTCGGTCAGGCGGCGTCGATGGGCTCGCTACTCCTGACTGCCGGCGAGCCCGGCCACCGCTTTGCTCTGCCGAATGCCCGGATCATGGTTCACCAGCCCTCCGGCGGCTTCCAGGGCCAGGCCACCGACATCCTGATCCACGCTCGCGAAATCGAGGCCCTGAAAAAGCGCCTCAACGAGATCTACGTGAAGCACACCGGCCGCGACTACGACACCATCGTACAGGCGCTGGAGCGCGACAACTTCATGACGGCTGACGCTGCCAAGGAGTTCGGGCTCATCGACGAAGTGATCCAGAAGCGGCCGGAGCCCGTCGCGGCCTGATCGATCGCGCGCTGGGCCGCAAGACCCGGCGCGTCGTTTCGAGGCGGGACCCATTTTGAGTCCCTGCCTTGATCCCGTCGCGGTCGCGTGCTTGCATCGACAGTCTGATCGAGGCCGGCAGAAGCGCGCAGGTGACTGTTTCTTTAGGCGGACGCCATTAAATTCGAAGGATGCGTGTGCGCCCCGGACCGGCGCCATGCCCGCGAACGGAGACCGATATGAGCAAGACTGGCGGCAACGACTCGAAGAGCACGCTGTACTGCTCGTTTTGCGGCAAGAGCCAGCACGAGGTCCGCAAGCTGATCGCGGGCCCGACGGTGTTCATCTGCGACGAGTGTGTCGAACTGTGCATGGACATCATCCGCGAGGAATCGAAGTCCTCCCTGGTGAAGTCGCGTGATGGGGTGCCGACCCCGAAGGAGATCCGCCGCGTCCTCGATGACTACGTCATCGGCCAGGACTTCGCGAAGAAGGTCCTCTCGGTCGCGGTCCACAACCACTACAAGCGCCTCGCCCATGCCTCGAAGCATAACGACGTCGAGCTGGCGAAGTCGAACATCATGCTGATCGGCCCGACCGGCTCGGGCAAGACGCTGCTGGCCCAGACTCTGGCTCGCATCCTCGACGTGCCGTTCACCATGGCGGATGCCACGACCCTGACCGAGGCCGGCTACGTCGGCGAGGATGTCGAAAACATCATCCTCAAGCTTCTCCAGGCCTCCGACTACAACGTCGAGCGGGCGCAGCGCGGCATCGTCTACATCGACGAGATCGACAAGATCTCCCGCAAATCCGACAACCCGTCGATCACCCGTGACGTCTCGGGTGAGGGCGTGCAGCAGGCACTGCTGAAGATCATGGAGGGCACCGTCGCTTCCGTGCCCCCGCAGGGCGGCCGTAAGCACCCGCAGCAGGAATTCCTGCAGGTCGACACCACCAACATCCTGTTCATCTGCGGTGGTGCATTCGCTGGGCTCGAGCGGATCATCTCGGCGCGCGGCAAGGGCACCTCGATCGGCTTCGGCGCGACCGTGCAGGCCCCGGACGACCGCCGTACCGGCGAGATCTTCCGCAACGTCGAGCCCGAGGATCTGTTGAAGTTCGGCCTCATCCCCGAGTTCGTCGGCCGTTTGCCTGTGCTGGCGACCCTCGAGGACCTTGACGAGACCGCGCTCAAGCGCATCCTGCAGGAGCCCAAGAACGCTCTCGTGAAGCAGTACCAGCGACTGTTCGAGATGGAGAACGTCGACCTAACGTTTCAGGACGAAGCGCTTTCGATGGTTGCCAGAAAGGCGATTGAGCGGAAGACCGGCGCGCGCGGCCTGCGGTCGATCCTGGAGACGATCCTCCTGGAGACGATGTACGATTTGCCCGGTCTCGACTCCGTCGAGCAGGTGGTGATCGGTCCTGAGGTCGTCGATGGCAAGTCGCGGCCGCTCTACATCCACGGCGACCGAAACAAGGAAGCCCCGGCCAGCGTCAGCGCCTGAGACCCGAGCTGTGTCTCGTTAGGTCTAGGAGGTGCCTCGGGGCGGATGCTTGAAAACATCCGCCCCGATTTCCATCTCAAGTCTCAGCGCGATGGCCGCATGCTCACCTCCTGAGGTGCGGTGTCCCGCCACCAGCCGGATCGCTCAAGACCGTTCCCAAGACAGTCTCCCAAGACACTTCCGACCCCCTCGCGGCCCGGTCGGCCCCTGGCAGGATGCTTGCTCCAGAGGAGGAGCGACTGCCCGGCGTCCATCATGAGGAAGTCCGATATGACTCAATCAAAATCGCGCCAGCCCGTCGTTCCGGGCTCGACGGGCTCCTACGCCGTCCTTCCCTTGCGCGACATTGTCGTGTTTCCGCACATCATCGTGCCGCTCTTTGTCGGCCGCGAAAAGTCGATCCGCGCCCTCGAAGAGGCGGTTCGCACCGACCGGCACATCCTGCTGGCAACGCAGATCAATGCTAGCGAGGACGATCCCTCGACGGATGCAATCTACAAGATTGGCACCCTGGCCAGTGTGCTGCAACTTCTGAAGCTGCCTGACGGGACCGTGAAAGTGCTGGTCGAAGGCGCAGGTCGCGCTAAGATCTCCCGGTTCACGAAGTCCGATACCTACTACGAGGCCGAGGCCGAGACCCTTACCGACGAACTTGGTGACAGCGTCGAGGCGGAAGCCCTTGCGCGCTCGGTCATCGCTGAGTTCGAGAATTACGTGAAACTCAACAAGAAGATCTCCCCGGAGGTCGTGTCCGCAGTGACCCAGATCGACGAGCCCTCCAAGCTTGCCGATACCGTTGGGTCGCACCTTGCGGTCAAGATCGCCGACAAGCAGGCGATTCTTGAGATCCCCACGGTGGCGCAACGCCTCGAGCGCGTACTGTCGCTAATGGAGAGCGAAATCTCCGTGCTCCAGGTGGAGAAGCGTATCCGGACCCGCGTGAAGCGGCAGATGGAGAAGACCCAGCGCGAGTACTACCTCAACGAGCAGATGAAAGCGATCCAGAAGGAGTTGGGCGACTCCGAGGACGGCAAGGACGAGCTGGCCGAACTCGAGGAAAAGATCGAGAAGACCAAGTTCACTAAGGAGGCTCGTGACAAGGCGGTGGCGGAGCTCAAGAAGCTGCGTCAAATGTCGCCGATGTCGGCGGAAGCCACCGTGGTGCGCAACTACCTCGACTGGATGCTCGGTATCCCGTGGGGCAAGCGCTCGAAAATCAAGAAGGATCTCCTTGGCGCCCAAGTCATGCTCGATGAGGACCATTTCGGCCTCGACAAGGTGAAGGAGCGGATCGTCGAGTACCTCGCCGTGCAGCAGCGCGCGAATAAGCTCACGGGTCCGATCCTGTGCCTCGTCGGTCCCCCCGGCGTCGGCAAAACCTCGCTTGGCAAGTCGATTGCCAAGGCCACGGGCCGCGAGTTCGTGCGCATGTCGCTGGGCGGCGTGCGCGACGAGGCCGAGATCCGCGGTCACCGCCGGACCTACATCGGTTCGATGCCGGGCAAGATCGTCCAGTCGATGCGCAAAGCGAAGACCTCGAACCCGCTTATCCTGCTGGACGAGATCGACAAGATGGGCATGGACTTCCGGGGCGACCCATCGGCCGCCCTGCTGGAGGTTCTCGACCCTGAGCAGAACGCCACCTTCAACGACCACTACCTGGAGGTGGATTACGACCTCTCGAACGTGATGTTCGTCACTACCGCCAACACGCTGAACATCCCTGCGCCGCTGATGGACCGCATGGAGGTGATCCGTATCGCTGGCTACACTGAGGAAGAGAAGCTCGAGATCGCGCGTAAGCACCTGATTCCTGGCGCCGTGAAGAAGCATGGTCTCGACGCCAAGGAGTGGCAGGTCGATGATTCCGGCCTGTTGATGCTGATCCGCCGCTACACACGAGAGGCGGGTGTCCGCAACCTGGAACGCGAGATCTCCAATCTGATCCGCAAGGCGGTGAAGGAGATTCTCATCACCAAGGTGAAGGCCGTAAGCGTGACCGAGGAGAACCTTCCTGTCTTCCTCGGGCCGCCGAAGTTCCGCTACGGCGAGATCGACGAGGAAGATCAGGTCGGCGTTGTGACGGGTCTGGCCTGGACCGAGGTCGGTGGCGAACTGCTGACGATCGAAGGTGTCATGATGCCCGGCAAGGGCAAAATGACGGTCACTGGCAATCTGCGTGACGTGATGAAGGAGTCGATCTCCGCTGCGGCGAGCTACGTCCGCTCGCGGGCCGTTGATTTTGGCATTGAGCCGCCGCTGTTTGATCGCAGAGACATCCACGTCCACGTTCCGGAGGGCGCGACTCCGAAGGACGGTCCCTCCGCCGGCATCGGCATGGCGACCGCGATCATCTCCACTTTGACGGGCATCCCGGTGCGCCGCGACGTGGCGATGACGGGGGAGGTTACTCTGCGGGGTCGGGTGCTCCCGATCGGTGGTTTGAAGGAGAAGCTGCTTGCGGCGTTGCGTGGCGGCATCAAGACGGTCCTTATTCCTGAGGAGAACGCCAAGGACATCGCCGAGGTGCCCGATAGCGTGAAGAACGGAATGGAGATCATCCCCGTTTCGCGGATGGACCAGGTGCTGCGGCACGCTTTGGTTCGCGTTCCTGAGGCGATTGAGTGGGAGGAGCCGGCTCCGCCGGTCCGCCCGGTCATCGCCGAAGAGGATTCCGCCACGGTCATCGCCCACTGACGGGTGACGCAACCCTGATATGATACGAGGCCCCGGCGCATATGCCGGGGCCTTTTTCATGCCCGAATCCGACCCCCGCTCGGGCGAGGGGGTTGCGTGTCCTCCCGCCCTTCCGTTACGAAGCGTCACGTCCTGCGATAGAGGCGAGGCGCGTCGGGCGGTTAGCTCAGTTGGTAGAGCGTCTCCTTTACACGGAGAGGGTCGGGGGTTCGAGTCCCTCACCGCCCACCAATTACATCAACGACTTACGATTAAGCCTGCTTACCAGCCATCTTGATTTGTAAGCGCATAGTAAGCGGCGCGGCGAGAAGTGCGCCGCTGGTCGTGCGAGTGCCCCGGCAGCCATAGGCACGGAGAGCGGCAGCCCCTATGACGTCCGGCCCGCCGCCAGCACCGGACCTCATGCCAGCCCCAGCCACCATCCCCGCCGACCCGAAGCTCTGGCGCAAAGCCTTCATCGACCTCCGGCCCAGCGTCGTTCCGTGCCCTGGCTTCACGCTTCAGTCCTGGGGCGGCACGCATGAGGCCTGCGTCGAGTTTCTGGACCGCTGGGCCGACGAGGCGGCGAGCCTCGGCTGGACGACGCTCGATCTTTTCGGCGTGCACCCGGAGGCAGGGACGATTCGGCCAGACTTCTGCGGCGCCATGGTCCTCAGCGCCGAGCGGGTGTCCGCGATCACCGACAAGCACATGCGGTTCGGCAACATGACGTTCTACCGGGACAAGCCGGGCCGGCCCAACGGCGCGGTGCCGCTGTGGCTGTTCGGGAGGTGACGCGCCGGCCCGGCGTGCTATCCAGGGCGCATGGAATCGCCGCTACTTTCCGATGAGCCTTCGGTGCAGCACGTGGTGCACGTGAGTGATCTGGACGGCGCGGTCGACGCCTTTTTGGCCAACCCGAAGGCCAGCGTCCTAATGGTTTCCGAAGCGCGAACCGTCGACGTTGGGGCGGTCGTCCGTGCCGACGATTACGCCAGTCGCGCTTTGGCAAGCCTCAACGCCAGCGAGGCGCACCGGCGGATGGCCGTGCGCACCGCGATCCTCTTAGCCAAGCCGGTGCACCCATGAGCCAGCAGTTCCCGACCCCAGACGAGCTTCAAGTTGCCTTGAAATTTCTTCAGAGCCGCGGTCGAACGGCGAGTCCTATCCCGGGGGACAGGGCCGGCCTCTACAAGGTAGACGGTCGGATTAGCACGCAGGCTGATGTGATCCGTCACGCGATTGCAGCCGGGCTTCATTCCGACAAATCAGCGCGTCGTGCGATCTAAATCAAAAGCTTATTTACTTTGCGATCCTGCTGAACCAACCGGAAAAATATAATGGCCATCAGTGAACGTCCGCCGGGCGTTGTGGAGCAGATGCTTGAGTTCGCCGCCCATGCTGCTGAACTTGCACTTATGCTTCGCGCTGAGGGCCTGCAGATTTCTCACAAAGGTGGTGACCTAGGCCAAGCTTTAACACAGGCAGATCTTGCCATCAGCCATATGCTGCACGAACGCTTCGGCCCACGTGTCATTGAGGAGGAAACAGCCGAAGCAATAGGCAGGACCGCTAGTGCAGAATTGTTGGCTAGTGCTGACTGGACTTTCGTGGCCGACCCCATCGACGGAACAAAACCCTACGCAGGTGGTCTAAGTGGATGGGGTACCATGATCGCGGCCTGCCGCAATGGCCGTCCTGAAGCAAGTGTTCTTACTCTGCCTGCATGGTGCGAGGCGCACCAGCCGCCTGGCGTTGCTATTCCACCATTGGGGCAACGCGGACTGTTATTGGCAGCCTACGAAGGAAAGGCATACTGCGCGTCGACGGTAGGCGGCCGACCAGTTGAAGAATTGCGCCAAATAGTCGTCTCGGATCTGCCCACGTACCATATCGGCTGGCTCTGTAATGCCGCAAAACGTTACACGCTTGACTTTGAGCGCGGCTATTTTCCCTGGTGCGAGAGCGGCGCGATTGCCGATACTGCGTTATTAGCGACCGGGCGTCTTGATGCTACGGTTCACAACCACAAACTTTGGGACTTGGCACCAGCGATGCCGGTTTTTGAAGCGCTCGGCTTCTCACTGTACCGCTGGCCAGATCTGGCCGATGCTCCGCCTGACATCATCGACCTCTTCAACGCCGAGTTCTCTGCGCATGAGAGTCTTTGGCTCGTTTGCCGAAGCCGTGAGCAGGCAAAGAAGTTCGCTGAAGCAATCTTCTTGGCCCGGCCGGAAAAGACGTGAGTATGCCCGGGATGGAGGGTGACATCACGTTGCTTCAGGAGGCCGTCTACTTTCTCCTAGATCGAGGAGCGGCAATCGAGTTGGTCGGCGATGCAGAGGCGCCCGAGTTCGAGGTCGAAGGCGAAGCCGTCACCGTTAGTCAGGTGATCTTGAAGGCCTACGCCGCGGGAATGGCTGAGCAGCGCTAAGCGTTTGCGACCGGTAGTTCACTGACCTGCGTGGTGTAGCGTGCGCTGCGCATCTCGAACTTCGTCGACCACGTGCGCTTCTCGGTAAGCCCCGCCCGGGCCGGCACGACCGAGCCCCGACCGAAGCGCGCGTTGCATGCATCCATGGCCGCCATCAGCGGCGCACTGCGCTCGCGGTCGAGTTGGCCGATCAATGCTCGCGGCGCATCCTCAAGGAGCTTGAGGTCGGTGGTGACTACGCCGGCCTTGCTGTAGCGCCAGGGACGGTCGCCGGAAGCCTCCCGCCAGGTGCGAGCTACGCCGGCCTGCGCCGCCTTGATCAGTGACAGCGTGTCGTTCGTGGCCTCCGGCAGCGTCACGGTTGTCGAGACCGAGCGCATCGGGTCGCCGCGATCGTGCTCGCTCGTATGGTAGAAGACCGAGACGTGCGTGGTCCCGAGGCAGCCGCGCCGCAGCTTCTCGCCGAGTCGTGTCGCATGGGCGGCGACGGCCTGCTCCAAGGTCTCTCGCTCCGTGATGCGCCGGGAGAACGAGCGGGTGACCGCGCAGCCC
Organism: Methylobacterium goesingense; assembly: GCF_022179225.1. GTDB lineage: Bacteria > Pseudomonadota > Alphaproteobacteria > Rhizobiales > Beijerinckiaceae > Methylobacterium > Methylobacterium goesingense. Next base: position 1,333 of record NZ_BPQL01000018.1, on the reverse strand, counting down.
TTGCGCTGAGCCGGCATCAGCTCGAGCGGCAGGCAGGCGAGCCCGCGCAGCTCATAGATGATGCGTTCGCCCACCACCGTCATGGCTTTGCGCACCGGGCGCGGGTCGAGGTCGCGCAGGTCCGCCACCGTGTCGACGCCGAGCCCGATCAGCTTGGCGAGCGAGGCCCGGCCAATGCCCCAGACCTCGGCAACCGAGATCCGGCAGAGCCAGTGGTCGTAGGCCACCGGGTCGGTCAGGTCGCACACGCCGTCGAGCTCCGGGATCGTCTTGGCGATGTGGTTGGCGAGCTTCGCCAGGGTCTTCGTCGGCCCGATGCCCACGCAGGTCGGGATGCCGGTCCACGCCCGGACCGTGGCTCGCAGGTCCCGGGCGAGCGCCACGCGGTCCCGGTCCCGCACGTCCGAGAGGTCGAGATTGACGGTGTTGGGATGGGCATTCTGAGCGACGGCAGTCCTTATCTGACCCTTCGCGGCCTTGCCCGGATGTGTGGCGTCGATGAAAGTAGCATTCGTGGCATTACGGGGCACTGGAACGATGATCCGGCACCGCCCCGTGTTTCCAGAATCAAAAAGGCCCTGAGCGAGCAAGGGTTCGCGAAGCGCCTCCCATACATTTCGATCATTAAAGATGGAGCGACGCACTACGCCTGTACCGACTTGGTTTGCATGGCATTTCTTGAATATTACGCTTTTGAAGCTCGCCCCGCTGTAAAGCAGGCGGTCGATAATTACAGGGTTCTGGCCCGCAAAACATTCCGAGACTTCATCTACGCGCGCATCGGTTACAATCCGAAAGCTGCGGAAGCCTTAGCATGGGAGCGTTTTCACGACCGAATCGATCTGGTCTACGATAGCGTGCCGGATGGCTACTTCAGCATTTTCAAGGAAACGGCGGACGTTCAACTCGCCCTCATCCGAGAAGGGGCATGCCCCGGCTGCAAGTTCATTCCGGACTCAAGTATCGGCAATTTATGGGGGAAGGAATGGCGTCACAATAACCTTGAGACGCAATTCGGCCCTAGGGTAGAGTACGACCACTATTATCCGGAAAGCTATCCTCAGCATAAGTCTAGCCTGCAGGGGGCGCAGGCTTACCCTGATACTGCTCGGGCATATTTCAAGCAATGGCTTCGTGAAGTCTATATCCGCCATGGCTTGCCGAATTACCTGAGAACCAAGGTAGCGGATAAGACGCTTTCGGCGCCTGTCGCGACGGCAACCCTTACGGCCATACAGAAGTCGGTGGGCCTGGCTCCGCCAGCGCGAAGACTGCCCGGCAGCCGCTAGGGCATTTCAAGCCTGTCTTCAGCGCACGAAAAACCCGCCGCGGC
>NZ_BPQL01000017.1 GCF_022179225.1 Methylobacterium goesingense | reverse complement strand
TGCAGCTCGGCGACCGATCTGTCCTCAGCTACCTCGTCAAACCGCTCTCCGATCAGATCGCAAAGGCCTGGCGGGAACGGTGATCGAGCCTCCTACCGGATGGGATCAGTACAGGTCGTAGGCCCAGCGCATCAGGGGGTTGTCCAGAAGCGCGCTATCAACGCTGTCGGCAGCGCGGGCATCCCGGAGTTCGGCCCTGAAACGGCCGGGCGAGATGGCGAACGCGCCCGCAAAGGCGCGACTGAAATGGCTCTGGCTCGCGAACCCGCAGGTATTGGCCAGGACGGCAATGCTCAGTCCTTCGCCGGGGCGCCGCAGGGTACGACGTGCGGCGTCTAGCCGGTGACGCTGGATAAATTGCCGGACGCCGCCCTCGTCCTCGAAGATCCGGTAGAGGACGGAGCGGGAGACCCCTATCCCAGCGGCGACGGCGTCGACGTTGAGGCGGGGATCCGGCAGGTGCTTGGCGATGAACGCGTCGGCCTGCGAGCGGCGCAGGATCTTCTCCGAATCGACCGACAGCCTACGCGGGGATGCCGTCTCGCCGGACAGGCTGAGGGCAAGTAGTTCGGTCACGGCCCTGGCCGCATGGTCCGTTTCGCCGGGACATGGTTGCCGGTCATGCCGGATCAAGGAGGCGGTGAAGTCCGCCAGCAGGCCGGCCGTCGCCGCGTTGAGGACAGCACCGTGGATCCGGTCGACGGTGCCCAGCACGGCCTGCACATGCTCCCGCGCAAGTTGGACCGTGTAGAGATGGGCACCTTCCATGCGCGACCGATGCGGATGGGACGTATCGACGATAGATACCTCGCCGGGCTTCAAGCGACGCTCCGCCCCGGCCGGCCCGGCCACGAGTTCGCCGGACTTCAGCATATGCAGGGCGAAGTGGTCGAATCCGTCCCGCCGCGCCCGCGCCGTCGTCCGGCCATGCTGAAGGCCGCTCACTTGGCGCTCGAACACCTGCATGCGCGGGACATGCAGCACTCGGACTGCAGCGCCGAACCGCCCTTCGGTCCGATCTACGTCTGCCGCAAGGCCGTAGAGCCGATGGTAGGCCTCGAATCCCTCGGATTCCGGCCCTGCACGACCGACAGCCATCATGACCTGCCGATCGCGCCCAACCTCCTGAAGCAGATCTTCTCGGCCGCGCGGCCCAATACGGTCTGGCTCGCCGACATCACCTACCTGCCCACTGGCGAGGGCTGGCTCTACCTGGCTGCCGTGCTCGATCTCGCCACCCGCAAGATCGTCGGCTGGTCCATGCGCGATCACATGCGGACCGAGCTGACGGCGGCCGCCCTTATGATGGCTACCCAACGACAAAGACCGGGTGCCGGGCTCATCTGTCACTCGGATCGTGGCAGCCAATACGCCGCCGAGGCCTATCGCAAACAGCTCGCCGACATGAAGGCGACGCCCTCCATGAGCCGGACGGGCTGCTGTTACGACAACGCTCCCATGGAGAGCTTCTTCCACACGCTCAAGGTCGAACTCGTTCACCAGCGACGATGGATGACCCGGGACGAGGCTCGCCGCGACCTGTTCGCTTACATCGAAGGATACTACAATCGGCAGCGCATCCACTCGGCACTCGGTTACATCACCCCCGAGCACGCCGAGCGGAACGCGAGCTAACCTCCTGTCCGTGGAATCGGGGGAGGATCAGTCTAGGCCTCCTGGCCCTCGAAGATCGTTGGCCTCCGGGCCTGCTGGCCCCTCGAATACCCCTGGCCTCCGGGCCTGCTGGCCCCTCGAATACCCCTGGCCTCCGGGCCTCCTTAATATCAGCCGCCTGAAATTTCCTGGCTTCCGCGAAAAAAAGTCCCCGCCTGAGACCCCATGCGGTGGCCGACCCTACCCCGGAAGACTTCGGACCCCCCTACCCCCCGCTCTCCAAACACCTGATACGTGGCCACATCAGCCCTGTGACGGGCACAGACCTGAGTCGGTTAGGGGAGAAGCAGTCGATTTGCCTCCCCCCTGAAAAGTGGTCCTCCTTAAGGTATGGCTTCGAGCCATGTTGGACTTGACCCCGTTTGTGGTCCACGGCCTATGCAAGTTCTCGGGGAGTTGCTCTGCTCTTTCTCGACGCCAGCGGGCGGTGTCCCTGAGGACGTCAGCAAGCGCCTCACGAGCTTCATGGATTTTGGACATGAGGGTTCTCCTCCTGGATCATGCCAGGTCATTCCGCTGCATCGGCAGCAGATCTCGGGATTTCGATGAGGCGGAGACCGGGGCGTCATGAAGTCAGCGACCGTGAACCCAGCCAAGATATTAATAGTAGTTACAGAAGTGACACTGGCCTCAGTGGTTACACTTCTGGCACTGGATCAGCGCTACAAGTGACACTGGCAAAAAGTCAGAAATGTCACTGGCTTTTGAATTTACGAACCCGCCGAATTACCGGGTCTCGCTGGTCTTTGATTTCCGATAAATTACGCCGGCTTGATGCTTCCTCGCGTGCGGCGGCTGCGACCCGTTCGGCCTCCGCCAAAGTTTCGAAGCGTTTCCACCGGATGGTGACAGCGCCATTTTCTGAGGTTGGCAGCCAAGCCAATCGGAAATGGCTCGGCTCTCCGGTGAACTCTCCCCAACCCCGAGTGCCTTTCCGCGTCATCTCTATGAAGCCGAGGGCAAGGGCCTCAGCAATTGCTCTGCGAATGCTACCCCGCCGAATGCCAGCGTGTTCAAAATCATCGTAGGTGACGGGCAGAGCACCGTTCTGTCCGCCACCATGGCTCATGTGCTCCACACAGACTCGATCGACAGCAAGGCGAGCATTTTGAGACATCGCCCTCCATGCTGGGCTCTCCAGCATTTCGCGGGTGAACCAAACGAACGCTTGGCCTTTTGGGACGCTGTTCGATTTCCTGAATTTCGAGTCGAGGAATTTGCCCGTCGAGCGTCCTGTGGCGTCGGCCCTCCTAGCTGTGACGTGTTCGCTCATGCCGCTCCTCCAGGTGCGAGAAGGAAAGTCCAGCATGCTGCTCGAATGCTGCACTCTATGGCCTGGATCTCCGCGGACACGGCAGCTGGATCGATCCCGCGACGCTCGAGGGCTGCCCTTTGGATGCTCAACTGACGCTGCAAATGCGCCTCGGCTTTCGCAGTGCTGGAAGCAGCCGCCATGTGAGCAGCATGGCGCTGGATGAAGCGGCGATCCTGTACCCGCGGAAATGGGAGGATCACCCCGCTCATGCTGCGCTCTCCTGTTTTTCGATCCAAGAGAGGATCGTTGAGCGCCGAGCGCAGAGGGTGCCACCGAGCTTGAAGCAAGGAAGCCCCAGCTTGTCGGCCGAGTGATAAACTCGACGCCGATTTGCCTCCGTTGCATCACCAAACATGAAAGCGGCGATGGCGTCGGCGCCCGTCATAAGATCCTCGGCGAGTTGTAAGCCGGGATCGTTCACGCCTAGCAGGCGTGTTGATACATTGGCCATTTTGATAATCTCCGCTATTTTGCGATTGTATTTCCAACAGCTCTCAATGTCCGCTGTGTGAAAATAGTGGTATCGAAGCGATCGCCTTGATAATCTTCGCCACTACCTACAAACAGAAGCTGTGCGTAGGTACTACGCGTTTGGAAGTCCCGGAACCTCAAACCAGCTTTTGATTGACCTTTGATGAAGACAATCTCTAGACTGATATGCCTGTCGATCTTCAGGCACATATCTGCTTTGCTAATTCCACCCTTCGGAAAATCAACATTATTGAAGATGAATTCTCCTAAGGGTTCTATTTTTTCTTGCTCGGGTCCAGACATAACAATCAACCGCGCCAAAAACTCACCGAAGGAAATGTCGTTTTCCCAAATTTCGTTGAGAAGATCGCGTCCCTTTACAGACAGGCCGTTCGCATTCTTCAGTTTGAACATCCCGTATTTTTCAACGCAGTCCGCAGCTTCCTTCGATGAGGCCGAAGCGTTGACACCTATTAAAAGATTTGCGGCATCCTGAGCTGACATTTTTGCAGCGGAAAGCCCCCTACCTCCTTTTGAAATAAGCCCCTTTTCGCGAACATTGATTCCAATTCCTCTGACGGTTATTTCGTCCATCTCCTCAATCGCCGCGATTGATTTGACGAGATCATTAAAGAACGCCATCGCGCAGCCCCATGTCGAAAAAAATTACATGACTCGGTGGACGCGTCAAGCGCCATATGTAAAAATCTTACATGGCGATGTGTTTCGTAGTGGTTTACGAAGCCATGCGCCAGATTTATGCAATGGATGTAATAGGATGGCGACAATTCGAAAGCGGACGCTACCAAGCGGTAAGTCGGTTTGGTTGGCAGGGTACGTCGACGGGGAAGGGAAAAGGCGGTTCAAACAGTTCCCAACCAAAAAAGAGGCGGATGCCTTCCTCACCAGAGCTAAGAGTGAGGTCGCAGCCGGGAGCCATGTGCCGGACCGAACCGCGAGCACGGTTGATCAGGCCTACGCGTTGCTCATCACAGCGCTTAAGGCAGACGAGGCCGCAAGATCAACGATCGAGAATTATCGGACTTATTACGGTGGCCATGTGCGTCCCTTTCTGGGTACGCGGTTTCTCCCAAAGCTTCACCCTGCTGATGTCGGAGATTGGCTGGAGAGGTTGAGAGTCGATGGCCGCACAGACGACACGTGCCGGCGGGCACGCATTGTGCTCGGGGCAGTCTTTGACGAGGCAATTCGACGGCGGCTGGCCTTTACCAATCCTGTTCGCTCGCTTCGCAGCCGGAGGAAGACACGCCGTGCGGAGATCCGCGACGCTGAGGATACGATCCGCGTCCCAGAGCGCGAGTCCGTGCGGGCGCTGCTGGCGGCGGCAGCGGACGTAGAGGGACTGTTTCTCGTGGCTCGAGAGCGCTCCACCTCGGGGCTCCGAACAATTGAGGTCCGCCGTGTGGTGCCCGGTCATCCCATCAAAGCTCTGCGTGCGTTCAGAGCAGACCATGTGGGAGCCGAGGTAGAGGCGTTTCGTCCAACGCCATGGCTTCGGCCAATGCTGGCAACGATGGCCCTTGCAGGCCTGCGCATTGGAGAAGCTAGAGGATTGGCGTGGGGACGAGTGATGCCGGAACACCTCGAGGTGCGTGAGGGCGTCGATCGGTTCAACAGCCTGGATCGGGTGAAGACGGTTGCGGCGTTGCGCAACATCCCGATCGGGCCACAACTCGCTACGATCCTGGGTAACTGGAGGGCGATCAACGGCAGGTCTGAAGGCCTGGTTTTCCCTTCAGATGCGGCGACACCTCTGGGCTATCCAAATATCGTCAATCGCCAAATCGGCCCTCTCCAAATCGCGCTTGGGATCGTTGCTGTGGATGGCTCACCTCGATGGACTCCTCACAGCTTTCGACACTTCGCAGTGTCTCTCTGGATCGACGAGGGCGCCAACATCAAACAGGTGAGCGAGTGGGCCGGGCACGAGTCCCCTGAGTTCACGCAACGCGTATATGGACACTTGTTTTCGGCCGGCCGTGCGGATCGCCGTGCCGCTACGGCAGGTGAGCTTTCCGTCCTGGGATCGATTGAACCTGCAACACAAGCGCAACACGGCAATGATAACGCCGTAAAATCCTCAACCGCGGCAACAATTTAAATTTCGGATATACCCGCCTTGTAAGCGGTAGGTCGCGAGTTCAAGTCCCGCAACCGGCACCACTTTTCCTGGCACGTGTTAGAATTTTGGTTCTGGGTTTCGACGCAGGGCCGAAAAATTGCTTTGGCCGCCGAACCGGACCTCCCGTTCCATCGAAACCGCCAATAGCCCGCGCGCTCATCGGGCGCGGACAGGCGAAGCGGATCCTCGCAGGGTTCGGCGACGGAGCGGTGAGGACGCGTCCCGCCCGTAGGAAGGACGCGCCCCGCATCGACCCGCTGCTACTGCGAGAGGGCTGCCAATTCCGCGAGGCCGCCGCCATCCACATAGGCCTTTCGGAAGCTGTCGCGGGCCTTCCAGCGCTGCCAGAAGTGGTCGAGGTGCTCGAACCGCTCGTCGAGCGGCGTGGCGACGGGACCGAACTTCGAGAAGGCGATGGCCGTGCAGAGGGTGATGTCCGCGAAGGTCGGGTGCTCGCCGCCCAGCAGCCAGTCGCGGCCTTCGGCCAGGTGCCGGTCGACGAGGGCGGCGTGCGACAGGGCCTCCTTGCGGCAATGCTCGCCCCATTGCGGATTGCTCGTCAGTTCGAGCTTCGGCCCGAGACCCTGATGCAGGACGTGGAACTGCGTCGTGAGCCGATAGAGGATCTGCACCCAGACACGATTGTCCCACATCGCGTCGAGCCCCTGCGCGAGGGGCGTTTCACCGGTGATCCTGCGGCCCGCGTGGTGCGCATCGAGGTAGCGCACGATCGCGGACGATTCCGACAGGTAGGTGCCGTCGGGCAGTTCGAGCGTCGGTGTCTCGCCCCACGGGTTCATCTTGAGATGGCGCCAGCCGCGCTGTTCCCCTTTCGGGGCCATGTCGTAGATCACCTCCTCAAAGGCATCGGCGATGCCCTTCTCATGCAGGAACAGGCGAAGGCGCTGGGGGTTCGGGAACGCCGACGGCGACGTGTAGATCCGAGTTTTGGTCGACAAGGAGGAACTCCGCGGATGGGGAACGACCGGTCGCTGGACCGGCCCATGAGGACCGACGAGGTCGGCCAATGTTCCGCGCCCGGTGCGATTGCGCCCAGGCCAAGCGACATGCCGTCAGCCCCCTCTCCACCCGGGGCCCGTCACGCATCGACCTCGCAACCGGAATCTTTGGGGCCCGCGCAGCCCCCTCGAGCCCAAAGGCCCCCACTGCCCCGTTGCGAAAGGCCGCCGCATGGGCTACCAGAGCGACACGGTCAGCACCCGTAGCTCAGCTGGATAGAGCGTTGCCCTCCGAAGGCAAAGGTCACACGTTCGAATCGTGTCGGGTGCGCCATTTCCCTACAGAATTGTGAGCATTTGGCGGGCTCGTCGGGCCGGCGTGCGATGCGCAGTTTTATTCTGTCGCCAATGCGCCAGTGAAGAACCTGTATACGACGCCTCCCAGCCTCCGCCAATCTCGTGCCACGCCACTACGGGACCGCGCACCTGGAACGCGAGTGCGGCGGCGAGCGGCCCGTGCACGCGACGGCGCGCCGTAGCCTCGGTTCGAACGCCGAAGCGCGATGGCCGCGTGGCCGGCAGCGTTCGGGGAGCGAATGGCACGGGATCGCGTTGAACTCCATGACCCGCCATGCCAGGATAGCCACGATGCCCATGAACCGACTGGCTGAGACCGAAGCGTGCCTTGCCCGCACCGATAGCGTCTGGCGCTCCGAGATGACGCGGCGGTTCGGTCCGGACGGCGTTCTGGAATTCGGATACCGCGCGGAGGGCCGGGGCGAGGATGGAACGCCGATCCGTCGCGCCTTCGAGGCACGGCGGCAGGCCGTCGCGCTCTGGCGGCACGAGCGACGCACCGGAAGCTAGGGCGGCGGGGGATCGAACGGGCCGATGTGGTTCACCTCCGTCCTCGCCCTGTGGTCCGCCTATTGGGCCGCGATGTTCGCGCAGGTCGCCCACCTGCGCTCGCTGGACGATGGCGCGGGTGTCGTCGCCTTCTCATGGCTGTCCAGAGGCCTTCTCGCGGTCGGCGCCGGGCTCTTCCTCGTCGCCAAGCTGTCCCCGCACGGCCAGGGCCTTTAGAATCAGGCCCTCGCGTGTCTCGGCGAAGGCGTCCTTCGCGGCTCCCCCGTCCGTGTCCCGCCGGAAAAGGGCTTTCGTCGGCGGACCGGGCCTATTTCCGGCATTCCCGCTGAGCGATGATCAATGGCCGGAGAGTGAGGACGATGTCCGGCACGGGAATCGAGCTTTTTCGACCCGTTTCAGCAAGAACTCTGCTAAGGCTATCCCTTCGGCTCATGAGAGAGGGACGCGTCCGCATCCCTTCGGTGAACTCGCCCGACGAGAAAGACCCCTCATGACCCACGAGAAGCCGAACATGGAATTCTCGGACCTGACCGGACGAGCGACCCAGGACGGCATCACGGTCACGGTGAACGTCTACCGTTTCGCCGGCACGCAGGACCCCTGGACCCTGGAGATCATCGATCCGGCGGGATGGTCGACGATCTGGAGCACCACCTTCGTGTCCGACGAGGATACCCTCGACGCCTTCACGGAAGCCGTCGAGGAGGGAGGTGGCATGCGCGCCTTCCTGGAGCCGCCCCCGACGCTGCACTGAGCAGCGGCGGGCGACAGTCGCTCGAACACGCGGGGCCCGCCCGCCACGGCCATGCGCGGACATCACCGCGGTGATGATACCTTCGGAGAAAGCCTATGCGCATCCTTGTCGGTTGCGAGATGACCTACGCGTTTCCCCAGCCCACGCCGGTCATCGCGACCCTCAACGTGCATGCGTCGCGGGTCTCCGACCTCGAGCGCCCGGACCACCTCGTCACGAGCCCCTCCGTGCCTCTGGAGGGCTACCGCGACAGCTTCGGCAACTGGTGCCAGCGCATGATAGCGCCGGCCGGCACCTTCACGCTGAAGACTGAGACGGTGGTGCGCGACGCGGGACGCGGGGACCAGCCCTGCGTCGACGCGCCGGAGACGCCCGTGGCGAAGCTTCCGACCGACAGCCTGCTGTTCCTGCTGGGGAGCCGCTACTGCGAGACGGACCGTCTCTCGCAGATCGCCTGGGACCTGTTCGGCCATCTTCCTCCGGGCTGGAGCCGCGTCCAGGCCATCTGCGACTACGTGCACGACCGGATCACCTTCGGGTACGAGCATGCGCGCGCCACGCGGACCGCTTTCGACGTGTTCGAGGAGCAGCGCGGCGTCTGCCGCGACTACGCGCATCTCGCCATCGCGTTCTGCCGCTGCCTGAACATCCCGGCCCGCTACTGCAACGGCTACGTCAGCGACATCGGCTTACCGCTGCCGCACGCCCCGGGCGACTTCGCGGCCTGGATGGAAGTCCATCTCGACGGCCGCTGGCACACCTTCGATCCACGCAACAACGCCTCGCGGATCGGCCGCATCCTGATCGCCTACGGGCGCGATGCCGCCGACGTGCCGCTCACCCTGACCTTCGGGGCCAACACCCTGACCCGGTTCGTGGTCACGACCGAGGAAGCCCCGCCCATCGCCTGACGCGCGCCGCGCGCGTTCCTTAAGCCCCGGCGCCGAGAGGCGCCCCACTCCAACACCCTGGCGCCGAGCGGCGCCCCATCCCAACCCGGAGAGACCCATCATGAGCCAGACCGACATGCTCGCCGAGAACGTCACGATCGCGGACCTCGCGGGCCGCAGGGCGGATCGCCTCGAATACCTGAAGGGCGTCTACCTCAACATGGTCCCCGACCAGGCCAGCAATCCGACCCTGCGCGTCCGCCTCAGCCGCCTCGGCGTGGGGGTTCGCCCGGCCTACCGGATCGAGCGCGACGACACCGACGGTCAGACCGTCGTCATGGGCTTCTACCAGGGCGACAAGCACAAGCCCCTGCCCAAGCGGCTGCACGATTGCGACGGGCCGACCTGGAGCAAGGAGACCATGAGCTACGTCGATCTGCGCACCCTCCACAACGGTGCAATCGGAGCGTGAGGCGTCGATGATCGAGTTCTTCGACCGCGCCGGCTCCGAGGCCGCGTTTTGCCAGGACGGCCGCTCCCTGTATCTCTGGAACGGCAAGGCGGCGGCCTTCATCCTCGACGACAAAGTCTATGCCTATGACGGTCGCTTCATCGGCTGGGCGGACCGGGGCTGGATTTCGGATGAGGACGGCGCATGCCTCCTCTTCGAACACGACGCGGTCGGCGGCCCCCAGAAGCCGCAGCGGCGCGCGAAGACTACGCCCGGCCCACGTGGCGCGAGGCCGTCCCGCGCCGAACCGCACGACGCCCCACCGCGGCCCTCCGCATCCCTGGTCTGGTCCGACCGGGTTCTCTCCGATCTGATCTAACGTCGCGCAAACTTCACCGGCTCACCGGCTCGATCCGCCGAGCAGTGCGCCGGTGAAGGCGCATTTTTCAAGATACCGAACCGGCGGCCCCTGGCCTGCTCCCGGAAGCGCGGTTCTGCGTGCGGCGATCCCGGTGCCTCAGCCGCCCGCCGTTCCGGCCATGATCGTGACGTAGACCGGACGCCCCTCCGGGCCGCCCCGGGTCAGCCGCACACGCCAGAGCGGCGGCACCCGCTGCCAGCCGGCCTGCGGGCCGATATCCGTCACGCTCAAGGTCCAGGGCTCGCCGTTGGAGAAGGTGCCCTGCTCGATCCCGGCCTGCAGGCCGCGCGCGGCGCGCAGCGCCACGATGCCCGGCGCCTCGTCGCTGACGATGTCCGCGGACGCGACCCGACCAAGGCCGAACTGCGTGCTGCCCGCGACCTGGAGCGCCGTGACGAGGCCGATGGCCACGATGGCAAAGGCCACCAGGACCTCCACCAGGGTGAAGCCCGCTTCCGTCTCCGCGGCCGACGTCGCGTTCCGCATCACATACCCTTCGCGGGGCCTGCCCTTCGCTGGCCTGCCCATCGCTGGGCCTGCGCGAGGCCGGCCCGGCGCGCCCCGCGATCACGCCGCGGGCCGATCCTGACACAGACACGTCGCGCAGGCGAGGCGGGCATCCGCGCACGGCGCGACGCCGGAGTTGTCGGATCGCCGGGACGCGGTACTCTGTCGGTCAGGGAGACACGCCGATGACCACCTCGACGACGGCCGACAGGGCCGCGCCCTCGATCTATGACCGGGACCTCGACCGGAACCCGGCCAATTATCAGCCGCTGACGCCGCTCAGCTACCTTGACCGGGCGGCACGGGTGTTTCCCGACCACACCGCCATCATCCACGGCCCTCTGCGGCGCAGCTACAGTGAACTCGACGCGCGCTGCCGCCGCCTCGGCGCGGCGCTGGCGGCGCGGGGCATCGGGCGGGGCGACACCGTCGCGGTCCTCCTCGCCAACACGCCCGAGATGATCGAGTGTCATTACGGGGTGCCGATGACGGGGGCCGTCCTCAACACCCTGAATACCCGCCTCGATGCCGCCGCCCTCGCCTTCTGCCTCGACCACGGCGAGGCCCGGGTCCTGATCACCGACCGGGAATTCTCCAAGATCGTGGCCCCGGCGCTGGCCCAGGCCCGGGTGAAGCCCCTGGTAATCGACGTGGACGACCCGGAATTTACCGGACCCGGCGAGGCCGTGGGAAGCCTCGGCTACGAAGCCCTGCTGGCGGAGGGCGACCCGGCCTGGGACTGGGCGATGCCCGGCGACGAGTGGGACGCAATCTCCCTGAACTACACCTCGGGCACCACCGGCGACCCGAAGGGGGTGGTCTACCACCATCGCGGCGCCGCCCTGCTCTGCCTCGGCAACGTGATCACGGGCGCGCTCGGGCAGCACCCGGTCTATCTCTGGACCTTGCCGATGTTCCACTGCAACGGCTGGTGCTTCTGCTGGACCCTGTCGGTGGTGGCCGGCACGCATGTGTGCCTGCGCCAGGTCCGCGCCGGCGCGCTCTACCAAGCGCTCGCCGAGCACGGCGTCACCCATCTCTGTGGCGCGCCGATCGTGATGCAGCTCCTGCTCAACGCGTCCAATGCCGAGCGCCGTCCCCTGCCCCACCGGGTCGCCTTTCTCACCGCCGCCGCGCCCCCGCCCCAGGCGGTCCTCGGCGCCATGGGGGCGGCCGGCTTCGACGTCACCCACCTCTACGGCCTGACCGAGACCTACGGCCCGGCCGTGGTGAATGCCTGGCACCGGGACTGGGACGCCCTGGACGCGGACGCCCGCGCGGAGAAGATGGCGCGCCAGGGCGTGCGCTACCCCGTGCTCGAAGGCTTCGACATCCGGGACCCCGAGACCTGCGAATCCGTGCCGGCGGACGGCGAAACCATGGGCGAGGCGATGTTTCGCGGCAACGTGGTGATGCGCGGCTACCTGAAGAACCCGGAGGCGACCCAGGCCGCGTTCAAAGGCGGCTGGTTCCGCTCCGGCGACCTCGGGGTGAAGCACCCGGACGGCTACATCCAGCTCAAGGACCGCTCGAAGGACATCATCATCTCAGGGGGCGAGAACATCTCCTCGATCGAGGTCGAGGACGCCCTGTTCCGCCATCCGGCCGTCTCCGCTGCGGCGGTCGTCGCCCGCCCCGACGCGAAATGGGGCGAGACCCCGATGGCCTTTGTCGAGCTGAAGCCCGGCGCCACCGTGGAGGCCGACGCCCTGATCGCCTGGTGCCGCGAGCGGCTGGCCGGCTACAAGCTCCCGCGCCACATCGTGTTCGGCGAATTGCCGAAGACCTCGACGGGGAAGGTGCAGAAGTACCTGCTGCGGGAGCGGGCGAAGACGGAGTGAAGAGCCGCTCCACCCGTTGGCCTGAATTCAGCGAACCGGAAAACGTGTGGCTTCTCCCGGAAGCCGCGTCGTCCCCCTCTCCCTTTGACCAAGCCGCAAGTCGCAAAAAGAAAAGGCCGGGACGATGCCCGGCCTCCTCGATCGATCCTGAAAACGCGGTGGCTTACGCCACCCCGCCCGAGCGCTCGAAGCGCTTGCGCTCGTTCGGGTCGAGGTAGGTCTTGCGCAGGCGGATCGACTTCGGCGTGACTTCCATCAGCTCGTCGTCCTGAATCCAGGCCAGCGAGCGCTCCAGGGTCATGCGGATCGGGGGCGTCAGGCGCACGGCCTCGTCCTTCGAGGTGGTGCGGATGTTGGTGAGCTTCTTGCCCTTGAGCACGTTGACCTCGAGGTCGTTCTCGCGGTTGTGCTCGCCGATGATCATGCCCTGATAGACCTTGGCGCCGGGCTCGATCATCATCGGGCCGCGATCTTCCAGGTTCCACATGGCGTAGGCCACGGCCTCGCCCTTGTCGTTGGAGATCAGCACGCCGTTGCGGCGGCCGGGCATCTCACCCTTGTAGGGCTCGTAGGCCTTGAACAGGCGGTTCATGATCGCGGTGCCGCGCGTGTCGGTCATGAGCTCGCCCTGGTAGCCGATGAGGCCACGGGTGGGCGCATGGAAGACGAGGCGCAGGCGGGAGCCACCCGACGGCTTCATCTCGATCATCTCGGCCTTGCGCTCGGACATCTTCTGCACGACGACGCCGGAATACTCCTCGTCGACGTCGACCACGACCTCCTCGACCGGCTCCAGCACGCCGTCGTTCTCGTCCTTGGAGAGCACCACGCGGGGACGCGAGACCGCGATCTCGAAGCCCTCGCGGCGCATGGTCTCGATGAGGATGGCGAGCTGCAACTCACCGCGGCCCGAGACGAAGAACGAATCCTTGTCGGCCGCCTCCTCGATCTTGAGCGTGACGTTGCCCTCGGCCTCCTTGAACAGGCGGTCGCGGATCATGCGGCTCGTGACCTTGTCGCCCTCGGTGCCGGCGAGCGGCGAATCGTTGACGATGAACGACATGGTGACGGTGGGCGGATCGATCGGCTGGGCCTGGATCGGGGTCTCGACCTGGGGATCGCAGAAGGTGTCGGCCACCGTGCCCTTCACGAGGCCCGCGATGGAGACGATGTCGCCGGCTTCACCCACGTCGATGGGCGCGCGCTCCAGGCCGCGGAAGGCCAGGATCTTCGAGACGCGGCCGGTCTCCACCAGCTTGCCGGTGCGGTCCATGACCTTGATGGCCTGGTTCGGCTTGACCGTGCCGGACGCGATGCGGCCCGTGATGATGCGGCCGAGGAAGGGGTTGGCTTCGAGAAGCGTGCCGAGCATCCGGAACGGACCCTCCTCCACCTTCGCCTGGGGCACATGCTCAAGCACGAGATCGAAGAGCGGCGCGAGGCCCTGGGTCTGGTCGCCGTCCGGCGCCGTCGCCATCCAGCCGGCGCGGCCCGAGCCGTAGAGGATCGGAAAGTCGAGCTGCTCGTCGGTGGCGTCGAGCGCTGCGAAGAGGTCGAACACCTCGTTCACCACCTCGGTGATGCGCGCGTCCGGACGGTCGACCTTGTTGATCGCCACGATCGGCTTCAGGCCGATCTTGAGAGCCTTGCCGACCACGAACTTGGTCTGGGGCATCGGGCCTTCGGCGGCGTCGACGAGCACGATCACGCCGTCCACCATCGAGAGGATGCGCTCCACCTCACCGCCGAAATCGGCGTGGCCGGGGGTGTCGACGACGTTGACGCGGGTGTCCTTCCAGACGACCGAGGTCGCCTTGGCCAGGATGGTGATGCCGCGCTCCTTCTCGAGATCGTTCGAGTCCATGGCGCGTTCCTCGACGCGCTGGTTCTCACGGAACGATCCGGACTGCGACAGCAGCTTGTCGACGAGCGTCGTCTTGCCGTGGTCGACGTGGGCGATGATGGCGATGTTGCGAAGCTTCATAGGGTATCCGGAAGCGAGAAGAGCCCGTCACGCGACGGGCCGCAGGAATGCGGCCGGCTGCGCCGGGTCACGGGATCGAGCTATCGCGTCGCAATATAAGGTGTGGGCCTCCGGGGCAAGGGGCGCCGGCGCAGGGCCTCCATGCCTTCGGGCCTCGTCAGGCGCGGACGGCCGCGCGGGCGCGGTGTCGGCCGAGGGCGGTGACGCAGACGAACGAGATCGCCGCGAGGGTGGTGCCGAAGACGGCGATCGGCCACCAATGGCCCTGGAAGCGCTCGGCCAGGATGGTGCCGATGATCGGGGTGAGCCCGCCCGCCACCGCGCCGCAGACCTGATAGGCCACCGAGATCGCGGTGTAGCGCACCCGCGTCGGGAAGGCGCCGGCGACGTAGCCGGCGATCACCGCGTAGAAGGTGGCGCTGCCGACGACGTTGAGGGCGAGCCCCAGCATCAGGGCCGGCACCGAGCCGAGATCCACGAGGAGAAACAGCGGATAGGGCGCCAGCATCGCCCAGATCAGGGTGCCCTGGAGGAACAGGCGCTCGTTGCGGATGAGCTCGGCGATGCGCGCGCCCACCGGCGTCATCACCAGCTGGACGCAGGCCGCCACCAGCAGCGCGTCGAGGATCGTCGCCCGGGGCAGGCCGAGATACTGGGTCGTGTAGGTGATCATGAAGGTGTTGAAGAGGTAGACCGACCCGATCGCGAAGGTGTTGGCGCCCGCCGCCAGCACGAGCGGCGTCAGGGCGGTCGCCAGAACCTCCCGGATCGGCGCCGGTGCCGGCCCCGCCGCGCGGCTCTTCTCGAAGTCCGGCGATTCGCCGACGCCGAGGCGGATGAACAGACCGACGAAGAGCAGGACGACGCTGACGAGGAACGGCAGGCGCCAGCCCCAGGCGAGGAAGCTCTCCTTGTCCATCAGCCCGGCGAGGCGGAAGGCCAGCAGCGACAGGATCTGCCCGGCCGGGCTCCCCAGCTGGGCGAAGGATGCGAAGAAGGTCGCGCGCCCCGTCGGCGCGTGCTCGGCGGCGAGCAGCACCGCCCCGCCCCACTCGCCGCCCACCGCGATGCCCTGGAGGATGCGCAGGCACACCAGCGCGATGGGCGCCCAGATCCCGATGCTGGCATAGGTCGGCAACAGGCCGATGCCGGTGGTGGCGAGCCCCATCATCACCAGGGTGACGACGAGGGCCTTCTTGCGTCCGAGCCGGTCGCCGACATGCCCGAAGACCAGGCCGCCGAGGGGGCGGGCGAGGAAGCCCACCGCGAAGGTGCCGAAGGCCGCGAGCGTCGCCACGAAGGGCGTCGCCTCGGCGAAGAACAGGGGCCCGAACACCAGGGCGGCGGCGGTGCCATAGATGAAGAAGTCGTACCACTCGATGGTGGTGCCGACGAAGGCCGCGATGGCGGCCCGCGCGGGCTGGCGTGGGGCGGCGTCGGGCGTCGGGCTCATGGGGACCTTGCTCAACCGGGACGTTGGGGCAGCGGGATCGGGCGAAGGGGCAGCTTAGCCGCCCACATCCCGCGCGCCAGGGCTCCGCAAGGCACGGGCCGCCCTCAGGTGATCGGCGCCGGGTTGAACAGGGTCAGGTCATTGAACAGGCCCCAGCGATCGGACCAGGGCTGCTTGTGCCCGCTCGCCACGTCGAGGATGAGGCGGAAGAGTTCCTCGCCCATCTCTTCGATGGTGGCGTGCCCCGTGGCGATGCGGCCGGCATCGAGGTCGATGAGGTCGGACCAGCGCTCCGCCAGCTCGGTGCGGGTCGCGACCTTGATGACCGGCGCGTGCGCGAGGCCGTAGGGCGTGCCGCGCCCGGTGGAGAAGACCTGGAGTGTGATGCCGGACGCCAACTGGAGGGTGCCGCAGACGAAGTCGCTCGCGGGGGTCGCGGCGAAGATCAGGCCCTTGTCGCGCACCCGCTCGCCCGGCGCGAGCACGCCCGTGATGGCGGAGGTGCCGGATTTGGCCACCGAGCCCAGCGCCTTCTCGACGATGTTGTTGAGCCCGCCCTTCTTGTTGCCCGGCGAGGGGTTGGCGCGCCGGTCGGCGCCGCCCTTGGCGAGGTAATCGTCGTACCAGGCCATCTCGCGGATCAGCGCATCGGCGATCTCGGGGCTCGCGGCCCGGGGGGTGAGCAGGTGGATGGCGTCGCGCACCTCCGTCACCTCGGAGAACAGCACGGTGGCGCCGCAGCGGACCAGCAGGTCGGCGGCGTGGCCGAGGGCCGGGTTGGCGGTGACGCCCGAGAAGGCGTCGCTGCCGCCGCATTGCAGACCGACCACGAGGTCGGCGGCCGGGCAGGTCTCGCGGGTGCGCCGGTTGAGCACTTCGAGGCGGGCCTCCGCCATGGTCATGATGCTGTCGAGCATCATCCCGAAGCCCGCGTGGCGCTCGTCCTGCAGGCGCACCACGCCGGTATCGGCGGCGACGTCGCCAGCCGGCAGCAGGCGCTCGGAGACGAGCTTCTCGCAGCCGAGGCCGACCACCATGACCTCGCCGCCGAAATTCGGGTTGCGGGCGAGGCTCTGCAGGGTGCGGATCGGGATCACCGCCTCGGGGGCGTTGATGGCGACCCCGCAGCCATAGGCGTGGGTGAGGCCGACGACGTCGTCGACGTTGGGGTAGCGCGGCAACAGCTCCTGTTTGATCCGCCGGATGGCGACGTCGAGGGTGCCGGCCACGCATTGCACGCTGATCGAGATCGCCAGGATGTTCTTGGTGCCGACCGAGCCGTCCGGGTTGCGGTAGCCCTCGAAGGTGTAGCCGTCGAGCGGCGGCAGGGGGGCGGGCACGCGGGTCGCCTTCTCCAAGGCGTCGAGGTCGGGCGCCACCGGCGTCTCGACGCTGGATTCCTCGACCCAGGACCCGCGCGGCAGGGGGCGCAGCGCGATGCCCACCACCTCGCCGTAGCGCACCACCGTGCCGCCCTGCGGGATATCGACGAGCGCCACCTTGTGCCCCTGCGGCACGAACTCCAGCAGGGTCAGTCCGTCGGCGAAGACCGTTCCGGCGGGCAACCCGAAGGCGTTGACCACGATGGCGACGTTGTCGTCTGCGCGCAGGCGCAGGGTGCGGGGCGTGTCCCCGGTGTTCTCAGTCATGGCGGCCGGTTCGCCGAGCATGGTCGTGTCCCTTCAGGCCTTGCGGAGTTCGACGCGCCGGATCTCGCCGACGATGACGAGGTAGGCGATCATCGCGATCAGCGCGTTGCAGCCCACGAAGACCAGGGCGCCGTTGAACGAGCCGGACGCCTGGACGAGGTAGCCGATGACGATCGGCGTGGTGATGCCGGCGGTGTTGCCGAACATGTTGAAGATGGCGCCGCTGAGGCCCGCCGCCTCCTTGGGCGAGGTGTCCGAGATCACCGCCCAGCCGAGCGCGCCGATGCCCTTGCCGAAGAAGGCCAGCGCCATGAAGCCGATCACGAAGGCCGGCGAATCGACGTAGTTGCAGGCGATGATCGACATCGAAAGCAGCATGCCGGCCACGATCGGGATCTTACGGGCCTTCGTGAGCGAGCCGGTGCGCTTCAGGATCGCGTCCGAGATGACGCCGCCCAGGATACCGCCGAGGAAGCCGCAGAGCGCCGGCAGCGAGGCGACGAAGCCGGCCTGGAGCACGGTGAGGCCGCGCTGCTTGACGAGGTAGATCGGAAACCAGGTCAGGAAGAAGTAGGTCATCACGTTGATGCAGTGCTGCGCCACGTAGATGCCGACCAGCATACGGTTGGACAGGAGCTGGCGCACCACGCCCCAGTCGAAGCCCTTCCTCTCGGCGGGCTTGGCCGCATCGAGGGCGAGAAGCGCGCCGCCGGAGGCGATGTGGTCCAGCTCGGCCCGCGTCACGGTCGGGTGGTCGGCCGGATCGTGGATGACGCGGACCCAGAGCACCGCGAGCACGATGCCGATGACACCCATGACGATGAAGGCGTAGCGCCAGCCGAATTCGTGCGTGACCCAGGCAGTCAGCGGCGCGAACAGCACGGGGGCGAAATATTGCGCGGAATTGAAGATCGCGCTGGCCTTGCCGCGCTCGGCGCTGGGGAACCAGGCGGTGACGATGCGGGCGTTGCCGGGGAACGACGGCGCCTCCGCGATGCCGACGAGGAATCGCAGGATGAAGAGCGCGGCAACCGCGCCGCCGCCGAGGAAGCCGACCCAGCCCTGAGCCAGGGTGAACAGCGACCAGAAGAAGATGCCCCCCGCATAGACCCACTTGGAGCCGTAGCGGTCGAGCATCCAGCCGCCGGGCATCTGCGCGGCGACGTAGGACCAGGAGAAGGCGGAGAGGATGTAGCCCAGGGTCACCGGGGTCAGCCCGAGTTCCTGGGACATCGGCGTGCCGGCGATCGAGATGATGGCCCGGTCGGCGTAGTTCACGACCGTGGTCACGAACAGCATCAGGAGGATGCCCCAGCGCACGCGACCCTGCGCGCGCGCCTCCAGCGTTAGAGCCAGCGCCATCGTTTCCACCCGGAAGCATTGTTGTGTCGGCGCTGCGTCGAGCCCAGCGTCCTTTGGCGACCAGGGTTATGATGGGACTTATAATTCGTCCAATGCGATCAAGGGATCGATCGATGCCGAACGGGTATCGATCCGGTGCGGAGGGGTGGGCGCGGAGCGGTCCGGATCTTGCAGGCCTGAAGGACGCGAACTCGAACTTTGCGAGATGACGCGTGCCGGCCGCCGTGCCGGCGCCTCACCGATCCCCTGCTGCGGGCCGCGCAATGGAGCGCGGCCGGAAGGTGGGCTTGCCCCTGCCCGTCCGGCGAGCGCCGCAAAAACGCCAAGCCGAAAAGGAACCACTATGGCCTACCTCGCCCCTGCTGAGTTCGTCACCAAGATGGTGGATGCAGGCGAAGCCAAGATCTTCATGTCGACCCGCGACACCATCATCCGCGCCTACATGGCCGGGGCGATCCTGGCGCTGGCGGCGGTCTTCGCGGTCACGATCACGCAGCAGACCGGCATCCCGATCCTCGGCGCCGCCCTGTTCCCGGTCGGCTTCTGCATGCTCTACCTCCTGGGCTTCGACCTGCTCACGGGGGTCTTCGTCCTGGCGCCCCTCGCGCTCCTCGACGGACGGCCCGGCGTGACCTGGGGCGGCGTGCTGCGCAACTGGGGGCTCGTCTTCCTCGGCAACTTCCTCGGCGCGCTCACCGTCGCCTTCATGATGGGCTTCGTGTTCACGTTCGGCTTCACGGCACCGGCCGACAAGGTCGGCGAGTTCATCGCCCATGTCGGCGAGCGGCGCACGGTCGGCTATGCCGCGCACGGGGTCGGCGGCTGGTTCACGATCTTCATCCGCGGCATGCTGTGCAACTGGATGGTCTCCACCGGCGTCGTCGGCGCGATGATCTCGACGACCGTCAGCGGCAAGGTGATCGCCATGTGGATGCCCATCATGGTGTTCTTCTACATGACCTTCGAGCACTCCGTGGTGAACATGTTCCTGTTCCCCTTCGGCCTGCTCATGGGCGGCCAGTTCTCGATCGCCGACTACTTCTTCTGGAACGAGATCCCGACCGTGCTCGGCAACCTCATCGGCGGCCTCGCCTTCACCGGCCTGACCCTCTACACGACCCACGTCCGCACGGCCCCGAAGCGGAACGCCGCGCAGGCCGAGCGCCGCCTCGCCGCCTGACACGCGACCGGCCGGGCCCCGCGCCGCGGGGCGCCGGACCCGACCGCCGGGAGCGACGGATGCCCGCGACTCTGACGCTCTCCCTCGGCCAGCACAGCACCCGGGGCCGCAAGGAGACCAACCAGGATTTCCACGGCGCCCTCGTGCCCGAGCGCGCCGCGCTCCTGCTCAAGGGCGGCGTGGTCGCCATCGCGGACGGGATCGGCAGCAGCCCCGTCAGCCACGTCGCCAGCGAGACGGCGGTCCGCAGCTTCCTCGCCGATTACTACGACACGCCCGATTCCTGGTCCGTCAGGACGGCGGCGAGCCGGGTCATCGCCGCCACGAATTCGTGGCTCCACGCCGAGACCCGGCGCAACCGTCACCTGCACGATCCCGACGGATCGCGGGATCGCGGCTACGTGACCACTTTCACGGCCCTCGTCCTGAAGTCGCGAACCGCCCACATCTTCCACGTGGGCGACGCCCGCGTCTCGCGCGTGGTCCGGCGCTCCCTCGAGGCGCTCACCGAGGACCACCGCGTCGTCGTCTCGGCCCAGGAATCCTACCTCGCCCGCGCGCTCGGCGCCGCCGCCCATGTGGAGATCGATCATCGCACGGTCGCCCTCGAGGCGGGCGACGTCTTCGTCCTGACCACGGACGGCGTGCACGAGCACATACGGCCCGAGGCGATCGTCGCGGAGATCACCCGCCACGGCGACGATCTCGACCGGGCTGCCCAGGAGATCGCCCGACATGCCTACGAGAACGGCAGCGACGACAACCTCACCGTCCAGATCGTGCGCATCGATGCCCTGCCGGACGGCGAGGCGGCCGAGCTTTCGGGCCGGGTCGACGACCTGCCCCCCGCCCCCGTCCTCGATCCGCCGACCACCTTCGACGGCTACCGGGTGCTGCGCACGCTGCACGCCAGCCACCGCAGCCACGTCTACCTCGCGACCGACCCGGAGAGCGGGCGCCCGGTCGCCCTGAAGGTGCCGTCGACGGACCTGCAGGCCGATCCGGCCGGCCTGCGGCGCCTGATGATGGAGGAGTGGGTCGCGCGGCGCATCGACAGCCCACACGTGCTGTCGGCCCCGCCGCAGACGCGGCGGCGCAGCCACCTCTACACGGTGATGGACTACGTCGAGGGCCGGACCCTGGCGCAGTGGATGCGCGACAACCCCAGGCCGGAGCTGGAGGCGGTGCGGGGCATCGTCGAGCAGATCGCGGTCGGGGTGCGGGCCTTCCACCGGCGCGAGATGGTGCACCGGGACCTGCGCCCCCACAACATCCTGATCGACGCGGCGGGCACCGTCCGGATCATCGATTTCGGCTCCACCCGGATCGGCGGGCTCGCGGAGGACGATCCCGTCATCGACGAATCGGTGCAGGGGACGATCCAATACGCCGCGCCGGAATGCCTCGCGGGACGTCCCGCCACGCCGGGCTCGGACATCTTTTCTGTGGGCGTGATCGCCTATCAGATGCTCACCGGGCATCTGCCCTACGGCACGGAGGCAGCGCGGGCCTTCAGCCCGGCGCGGGCCGACCGCCTGCATTACCGCTCCGTCGCCGCCGCGCGCGCCGGCCTGCCGGCCTATGTCGATGCGGCCCTGCGCAAGGCGGTGCATCCGAGGCCCGCCCAGCGCTACGACGCGCTCTCCGCCTTCGTCCACGATCTGCGGCACCCCAACCCCTCGTTGCCGGGGGTCCGGCGGGCGGCACTCCTGGAACGCGATCCGGTGCTGTTCTGGAAGCTCGTGTCCCTCGTCCTCGCGGTGGCCGTCGTCTACCTCCTGGTGCGATCCAGGGCCTGAACCGGGTCGCGGACGCCGCGCAGGATCGAAGACCGGCACAAGCGCCCGCGAAGCGTATAAGCTGTCTCATCTTACGATCCGGTGGGAGCGGCGATGGAACTCAAGTGGATCGAGGATTTCCTCAGCCTCGCCGAGACCCGCAGCTTCTCGCGCTCGGCGGAGCTGCGAGCCGTGACGCAATCGGCCTTCAGCCGGCGCATCCGCTCCCTGGAGGTCTGGCTCGGCACGGTGCTCCTCGACCGCAGCACCTACCCGATCACCCTCACGTCGGATGGCCGCCAGTTCCTCGAGACCGCCGAGGAGGTGCTGCGCCTCCTCACCCTGAGCCGCGCGGATTTCCGCAATCGCAGCGAGCGCTCCAGCCTGCCGGTGGTGACGATCGCGGCGCTCCACTCCCTCTGCCTGTCCGTGCTGCCCCGCTGGCTCAACGGCATCCGCGAGGCGGTGGGGCCGATGGCGAGCCGGGTCCTCCCCGACAACTTCAACATCTGCGTCCAGGCCCTGGTGGAAGGCGGCTACGACCTGCTGCTGACCTATCACCATCCGGGCATCCCGATGCCCCTCGACCCGGCGCGCTACCCCTACCGGATCATCGGGCGCGACAGCCTCGTGGCCGTGGCCGCTCCCCACGGCCTCGCCCCGGATTCCGAAGGCCGGCGGCCCCTACTCCAATATTCGCGCGGTTCGTTCCTCGGTCTGCTCGCGGCCATTGCCCAGTCCAAGGAGGGGGCACCCGTCACCTACCCGATCCACACCAACGAGAATTCGATGGCGGAAGCCCTGCGCTCGATGGCGCTGGCCGGCCATGGCGTGGCCTGGCTGCCCGTGAGTCTGGTCGCCGCCGAGATCGCCTCGGGCGCCCTCGACGTGGTCAGTTCCGAGATGCTGATGGAGATCCGGCTCTACCGCAGCGCCGAGCGGGCGCGGCCCTTTCTCGACCATGTTTGGGCAGCGGCGGCCCTCGACGAACCAAACTATGCACTTCAAGAATAGTCTCGGTCGCAACTAGCATTGGCGGTGCGCGCGACTTGAGCGTAATCCCCTCCCCAGCGGCGATCTGAGCCGCGGCCGACCCGCACCGCGGTGCGGGGGCGACGTCCATCCGACCTTTCACGAAGACCCGAGGTGCGGCCGCCAGCGGCAGCGCGCCGAGGCGTCCACGTGCCCGTTTTCAACCAGCACCGCGTGCCGGATCGCATCCGCACGCCCGAGGAGCGACCCGTGACCCAGGTTCCCGCCAGCGCCCGCCCCACCCGCACCGAGCACGACCTCCTGGGCGACCGGGAGGTGCCGGCGCAAGCCTATTACGGCGTCCACACCCTGCGGGCGGTCGAGAACTTCGCGATCACCGGCCGGACGCTCGCCGACTGCCCGGACCTCATCAACGCACTCGCGGCGATCAAGCAGGCGGCGGCGCTCGCCAACCGCGAACTCGGCCTCCTCGACCCGACCCGCACCGAGGCCATCGTGGCGGCCTGCGAGGAGATCCGCGCCGGCGCCCTGCACGAGCAGTTCGTGGTGGACCTGATCCAGGGCGGGGCCGGCACCTCCACCAACATGAACGCCAACGAGGTCATCGCCAACCGGGCGCTGGAGATCCTGGGGCATCCGCGCGGCGCCTACGAGCACCTGCACCCCAACGAGCACGTCAACATGGGCCAGAGCACCAACGACGTGTACCCGACCGCCCTGAAGATCGCCGCCACCGGCGCCATCCGCCAGCTGATCGACGCCATGGCGGGCCTTCGCGCCAGCTTCGCGGCCAAATCCACGGAATTCGCCGACATCCTGAAGATGGGCCGCACCCAGTTGCAGGACGCCGTGCCGATGACGCTCGGCCAGGAATTCGGCACCTACGCGCTGATGCTGCGCGAGGACGAGGCCCGGCTCGGGGAGGCGGCGCTGCTGATCCGCGAGATCAACATGGGCGCCACCGCCATCGGCACCGGCATCACCGCGCATCCGCTCTACGCGGCCCTCGTCTGCGCGCGGCTGTCCGAGATCACCGGCATTCCCCTGGAGACGGCCGAGGACCTCGTCGAGGCGACCCAGGATTGCGGCGCCTTCGTGCAATTGTCCGGCGTGCTCAAGCGCGTCGCCGTCAAGCTCTCGAAGACCTGCAACGACCTGCGGCTCCTCTCCAGCGGCCCCCGCGCCGGCTTCAACGAGATCAACCTGCCGGCGCGCCAGGCCGGGTCCTCGATCATGCCCGGCAAGGTCAATCCGGTCATCCCCGAGGTGGTCAACCAGGTCGCCTTCGAGGTGATCGGCAACGACGTCACCATCACGTTCGCGGCCGAGGCCGGCCAGCTCCAGCTCAACGCCTTCGAGCCGATCATCGCCTACAGCCTGTTCAACAGCCTCACGCACCTGCGCGCGGCCTGCATCACCCTCGACGTCCACTGCGTCCGGGGCATCACCGCCAACCGCGAGCGCCTGCGCGCCAGCGTCGAGCAGTCGATCGGCATCGTCACCGCCCTCAACCCGTATATCGGCTACCGCAATGCCACGGCCGTCGCCCTGGAGGCGCATGCCACCGGGCGGGGCGTCTACGAGCTCGTGCTCGAGAAGGGCCTGATGGCCAAGGAGCAGCTCGACGCCGTGCTCCAGCCGGACCGCCTGACCCGGCCGCAGGCCTTCGCGGCGGCCTGAGGGCGGGCAATCGCGGAACGAGGGACCCGGTGGGACCGCAGCAATGCGTGCGCATTCCCTCGCCCCGCTTGCGGGGAGAGGGACGCGACGACCTCGTCGTCGGCGCGTCGAGGCGGCAGCCGACGGTGAGCGGGCTTATCCCGTAGGAGCCCGTTCCGAAATCGCCCCCTCACCCTCGCTCCGCTCATCGCAGGCACGACGGGGTGCCTGTGATCCTCTCCCCGCAAGCGGGGAGAGGGGAACCCGCGCGGCCCTTCGCGCGAGATCCGGGTCACGCCATGACCCATACCGAAACCCCTGACCGCGCGCGCCGTCACGGACGCCAACATCGCCATTTTGGGAGGAACACCATGGCACAGATCGCAGCAACACAGGACGACCGCAAGAAGCCCGGCCGCCTGACCCTCTACACCGGCATCGGCCTCATCCTCGGCATCGCCGTCGGCGCCGTGCTGCACGGCACGGCGGCCGGGCCGGCGGAAGCCAAGGAGATCGCCGGGTACTTCACCCTCTGCACGGACATCTTCCTGCGGCTGATCAAGATGATCATCGCCCCCCTGGTCTTCGCCACCATCGTGTCGGGCATCGCGAGCTTCGGCGACACGCGCTCGGTGGGCCGGGTCGCCGCCATGGCGATGGGCTGGTTCCTCACGGCCTCCATCGTGTCGCTGTCGCTGGGCTTCCTCGTCGCGAACCTGTTCCAGCCCGGCGCCGGCCTCGCCCTGCCCCTGCCGGATGCGGGCGCGCAGACCGGGCTGAAGGCCGCCTCCCTCAACTTGCGCGACTTCCTCACCCACGTCTTTCCGACCAGCATCGTCTCGGCCATGGCCACCAACGAGGTGCTGCAGATCCTGGTCTTCTCGATCTTCTTCGGCTCGGGCCTCAGCGTGATCGACCGGCGCTACGCCGACCCGATGGTGCACATGATCGACGGGCTGGCCCGGGTGATGTTCGCCGTCACCGACGCGGTGATGCGGCTCGCGCCGCTCGCCGTCTTCGCCGCCATCGCGGCCGTGATCACGGTCCAGGGCCTCGGCGTTCTCATCGACTACGGCAAGTTCATCGGCGCGTTCTACCTCGGCCTCGCCATCCTCTGGGTGATCCTGATCGGCGCGGGCTGGCTGGCGCTGGGCAACCGGGTGGTGCGGCTGCTGGACCTCCTGCGCGCCCCGATGATCCTCGCCTTCTCCACCGCATCGAGCGAGGCCGCCTTCCCGCGCACCGTCGAGGTGCTGGAGAAGTTCGGCGTGCGCCCCCGCGTCACCGGCTTCGTGCTGCCGCTCGGCTACTCGTTCAACCTCGACGGCTCGATGATGTATCAGGCGATGGCCGCCCTCTTCATCGCCCAGGCCTTCGGCATCCATCTCGGCGTCGCCGAGCAGTTCACCATGCTCCTCGTCATGATGATCACGAGCAAGGGCATCGCCGGCGTGCCACGCGCCTCCCTCGTGGTGGTGGCCGCCACCGTGCCGATGTTCGGGCTGCCCGCGGCCGGCATCCTGCTCATCATGGGCGTCGACCAGATCCTCGACATGGGCCGCACCGTGACGAACGTGCTGGGCAACGGTCTGGCGACGGCCGCGGTGGCGCAGTGGCAGGGCGAGATGGGCGAGGAGACCGGGGCGGAGCCCACCGATGCGGGAACCGCGCCGACGGGGGTCGATGCCCTCGCGGTCGGCGCCGCCCGGGCCTGACGGGCCGACGCGAAGCCCCGATGCGCCCCGCGCATCGGGGCTTCGCCTATTCGGCGTCCCGGCCGCGCGCGAGGGCGGCCCGGTAGGCCGGGGCCAGCCGCAGGCCGAGGGGCACGGGCTGGCGCGGTGGCGGCCGCCGCACGCATTCCTCGAAATACGAGAGCGTGTCGAAGACCACGGCCTCCGTGTAGGGCTTGGGGATTACCCCGGCCGCGCCCTCGAGATCCTGCGCGATGTGCTGGGCGTTGGCGGTGACGAAGACCAGGGTCAGGCCGGGATCGTCACGCAGCCCTCGCACGATGTCGATCCCCGAGGAGCCGCCCCGCAGCTGCAGGTCGACGAAGACGAGGTCCGGCTGCGTCTCCCGGGCGACGCGGATCGCCTCGTCGGAGGTCGCGGCGGTGCCCACTACCCGGTGCCCCGCATCCTCGACGAGGAATTCGAGCTGCATCAGGATAAGTGCCTCGTCTTCCGCGATCAGGACCCGGAGAGGCTCGCTCACGGGCCGGCCTTCGCGCCCGAGGATTCCCGCGGCAGGCGGAGGTCGATCGAGGTTCCGGGGTGGTTCGGCTTCCAGGCGATGTTGGCCGTGAGCTGGCGTGCCAGGCTCTCGATCAGGCGCTTGCCGAAGGAGCGCGCGCCCACGATGTCGTGGGGCATGCCGACGCCGTCGTCGGCGATCCGGATGGCGAAGTGGCGCCCGTCCGGCCGTACCGTGATCGAGAGGCGGCCGGGCCGATTGTCGGGAAAGGCGTGCTTGAGGGCGTTGGTGATGAGTTCGTTCATCATCAGCGCCACCGGCGGAGCCTTCTCCACCGGCACCTCCACGGGTTCCAGGTCGAGATGCAGGGTGATGCCGGCCCGGCCGGAGCCACGCACGAGATCGGTGGCGAGTTCGCGGGCGAACTCGGCGACATCGAAGCGCTCGACGTCGTGCGACTGGTAGAGGCGCTTATGCACCGTCCCCAGGGCCTCGACCCGGGTCAGCATCGACTTCATCGCGTCGCGCGCGGCCGGGTCGGTGATGCTCCGGGTCTGCATCGTGAGGAGGGAGGCCACCATCTGCAGGTTGTTCTTCACCCGGTGGTCGACCTCGTGGACGAGCATGGTCTTGGCCGCCAGGGCCTCTGACAACTCGCGCGTCCGCTTGGCGACCTCGCGCTCGAAATGCTCCTTCTCGTTCTGCGTCCGCATCTGCGCGTCGACCCGGTCCGTCACGTCGAGCTGCGATGCGAAGAAGTAGTGCAGATCGCCCCCCTTTGTGACGACCGGGCTCATGTAGAGGGCGTTCCAGAACGGGCTGCCGTCCTTGCGGTAGTTCAGGATGTCGAGGGCGACGTCGCGCCGGGCATCCACCCCCTCGCGCAGCTGACGGATGGCGTTGGGATCGGTATCCGGGCCCTGCAGGAAGCGGCAGTTGCGGCCCATGATCTCGTCGCGCTCGTAGCCCGTGAGGCGCAGGAAGGCGTCGTTGACGAAGACGATGGGGTTGTCGTCTCGGCGCGGGTCGGTGACGATCATGGGCATCCGCGTCGCGCGGATGGCGGCGGCGAAGGGATCGCCCTTGCCGTCCTCGACCATCAGGTCGTCCGTCATGTGCCACGCGTCGTCTCGTTCCATCGCCTCCGTCTCCTCCTCGTGCCGCGCACGGATGTTGATTCACGCCCGCGCCGCTCACGACCGCAGGCCGTCCCCGAGCAGGTGGCGCAGCCCACGCAAGGGTGCGGGCGCGCGACGGGGACAAGGCCCGCGGTGACAAACCGGGATGTCGGATGAGGATGGCGACCCGCAACCGTCGCCGTTCGGACCTGTCAACTGGCGATCCGTCCAGTTGGTTCATTCTCCTTTGAAACCAGACGCTGCGGCGGATCCGTCGCACATGTCGGCGGGCGGCGACCCGCGACCGCCGGCGTTTGTGGCCCGCGCGCCACATCCCGCACCGTCGTGAAGCGTGGCCGGAACGCACGAACGGCCAAGCTCGTTTTCCGTGCTACGCTCCAAGCAGGCGGGCGTACGAATTCCTCGATTCGAATTCTTGGCAGTGGAATTCCTGGCAGTGGACATGTCGAACATGCGTCGTCTCGGATGGTCGCGGGGCCTCGTCGCCCTGCTCCTCGCCGGCCAACTCGCCGCCTGCGGGTCGACGCCACGGATCCCCTATACCGCCGGCGAGGCGGCCGCCGCCGTGCCGGTGGGGCTGGACCCGACGGTGCGCGCCTACGCGGACGCCTCGGAACAGACCTTCACGGAAATGTCGGCGCGCCCGCAGAACGGCCGGGTGCCCTTCGCCTACCTCGCACTCTCGGGCGGCGGCGGTGACGGGGCCTACGGCGCCGGCCTCCTCAACGGCTGGACCGAATCCGGCAAGCGCCCGGAATTCTCTCTGGTCTCCGGCGTGTCCACGGGTGCGCTCATCGCGCCCTTCGCCTTCGTGGGCCCGGAATACGACGCCTACCTGAAAGACATCTACACCAGCGGCATCGCCTCGACCCTGGTGCAGTCGCCGAGCTTCGCCAACGTGCTGTTCGGCTCCGGCCTGTTCGGGGATGGGCGCCTGCGCAACCTCGTGCGCCGCTACGTGACGCCGGACCTGCTGGCTGCGATCGCGGCCCAGCACGCCAAGGGTCGGCGCCTCCTCGTGGTGACGACGAACCTCGACACCCAGCGCGCCGTGATCTGGAACATGGGCGCCATCGCCACCAGCGGCGGGCCTGCGGCGATCGACCTGTTCACCGACGTGCTGACGGCCTCTGCCAGCATCCCGGCGGTGTTCCCGCCCCAGCTCATCGACGTGCAGGCCGCGCAGCGCACCTTCCAGGAGATGCATGTCGACGGCTCCGTGGTGACGCCGGTCTTCACGCTTCCGCAATCGTTCCTGCTGCGCGACGGCCGCTTCAAGGCGGGGGCGAAGTCCGACATCTACGTCATCATCAACGGGCGCCTGGAGCCGGAATTCGATCTGGCCCAGAACAACACCCTCTCCATCGTCGAGCGCTCGTTCACCACGGCGAGCCGTGCCCGCAGCCGCGCCACCCTCGCCTCCACCTACGCCTTCACGCGCGCGAACGGCATCGGCTTCAACCTCGCCTATATCGACGAGACCGCGCCCAGCACCTCGAACGCGCGCGGCTTCGACACCGGCTACATGCGCAGCCTCTACGAGGCGGGCTACGCCAGCGGCCGCACCGGTACGTTCTGGCGTAAGAGCGTGCCGGTGGCACCCCTGGTGAAGGCCTCCGTCACGGTCGCTCAGTAGGGCCACGCGCGGTCGCGTTTGACGAGGGGGCCGGTTGCGTCCCGCCCCCTCGCGCCGGATGGTGCGGTGCAGTAGAGTTCGTCGCGCGTATGGGTCGTTTCGGTGCCCGCGCCTCCGGCGAGCCCCAGTATGATCCAGATCGAAGACCTCACCTTCAGCGCCTGGGGTCGGCGCTTCTTCGACCACGCCAGCGTGGCCGTGCCGCCGGGCGCCAAGGTCGGGCTGGTCGGCCGCAACGGCGTCGGCAAGTCGACCCTGTTCAAGATCATCCTCGGCGAGCTCCAGCCCGATGGCGGCGCCATCCTGCTGCCCAAGACCGCCCGCGTCGCCTCCGTCGACCAGGAGCACCCCGCCACCCCCGTCAGCCTGATCGACACGATCCTGGCGGCGGACCTGGAGCGCGAGGCGCTGAACGCCGAACTCGAGACCGCCGCGCCGGAGCGCATGGGCGAGATCTACGGCCGCCTCATCGAGATCGACGCCGACCGGGCGCCCGCGCGGGCCGGCGAGATCCTGGCCGGCCTCGGCTTCTCGGTGGAGGACCTGACCCGGCCGATGGCGGAGTTCTCCGGTGGCTGGCGCATGCGGGTGGCGCTGGCCGCCGCCCTCTTCGCCGAGCCCGACATGCTGCTCCTCGACGAGCCGACCAACTACCTCGACCTCGAGGGCGCCCTCTGGCTGGAGGCGCGGCTGAAGCGCTATCCCCACTCGGCCCTCATCATCAGCCACGACCGCGAATTGCTGAACAATTCGGTCGATGCGATCCTGCACGTGGCCGGGGGCAAGCTCGAACTCTACACGGGCGGCTACGACGATTTCGAGAAGCGCCGGGCCGAGAAGGCCCGCCTGCAAGCCTCGACCAAGCAGAAGCAGGAAGCCGAGCGAGCGCATCTCCAGAGCTTCATCGACCGGTTCAAGGCCAAGGCCTCGAAGGCCGCGCAGGCCCAGTCCCGCGTCAAGCGGCTGGCCAAGCTGGAGCCGATCGCCACCACTATCGAGGAGCATGTGGCGCCGTTCCACCTGCCCTCGCCCAAGCGCCCCCTCGCCCCGCCGCTGATGCATCTCACCGACGCTACCATCGGGTACGGCGACGACGCGCCGGTGCTGCGGGACCTCAACCTGACCCTCGACGTCGACGACCGCATCGGCCTCCTCGGCGTCAACGGCGCGGGCAAGTCGACCTTCGCCAAGATGGCGGCGGGCGCGCTCCAGGTGCGGGACGGCCGGATGGTGCGCGAGGGCCGGGTGCAGGTCGGCTGGTTCCACCAGCACCAGATCGAGGCCCTCGACCCGAAGGACACGCCGCTCGCAATCATCCGGCGCGAGCGCCCGGACGATAGCGAATCGGCGCGCCGGGCCAAGCTCGCGAGCTTCGGTCTGGCGTTCGACAAGCAGGAGACGACAGTGGATGCGCTCTCGGGTGGCGAGCGGGCGCGCCTGCTCCTCAACCTCGTGGCGATGCAGGCGCCACACCTGCTCATCCTCGACGAGCCGACCAACCACCTCGACATCGACAGCCGGCGGGCGCTCC
The DNA here is from genome assembly GCF_022179225.1 of Methylobacterium goesingense. Classification (GTDB taxonomy): domain Bacteria; phylum Pseudomonadota; class Alphaproteobacteria; order Rhizobiales; family Beijerinckiaceae; genus Methylobacterium; species Methylobacterium goesingense. The sequence goes on along the minus strand of NZ_BPQL01000017.1, from coordinate 77,523 downwards.
TCGACGCGCTGAACGATTACGGCGGGGCGGTCATCCTCATCACCCACGACCGCTCACTGATGGAGCTGGTGGCGGATCGCCTGTGGCTGGCGGCCGACAAGACGGTCAAGCCCTTCGCCGGCGACATGGACGACTACGCGAAATTCGTGCTCGACCGGACCCGCGCCGGCCAGCGCGCCCCCGGACAAGGGCGCGAGAAGAAGGCCAAGCGCCGGGCAGCCTGAGCCGCAGAATACGCACCGGGTGCCGGGCGGCTTGAACCGCCCGACCCGGCAAATCTTACTTGCGCAGGATCTTGGTCACCAGGCGGCCGAGCGGCGTGCCCGAATCGTAGTTGCGGTCGTCGCGGACCACGGGACGGTCCTCGTTGCCGAGGAGCTTGGTGACGATGCGTCCGATCAGGCTCATGGGTGGACCCTCTGATTGTGTGGGGCGCCGGGCGGGCCGGGCTCCCGGCCCGCGAAATGGCGCAGCTTGCCCATCAACCCGCGGGGGGCCGCCCCCGTTCCCTCGCCCCCCGCATGTGCCGTGCCGTATCGAGGCTGTCATGAACCCGTGATCTAAGCCGGGCCGGTATTTCGGCAGGACGGGGCTTCGAGATGGACAGCGCGCAGCGGGCAGCGGAGGTCGAAGCGATTCGCCGGGAGGTCGCCGACGACTTCGACGAGGAGCTCGAACTCGAGATGGAGGACGAGCGCCTGGAGCGCCTCGCCGACGAGCTCGGGCAGCCCGCCCGTCCGCCCGGGCTCGACCGCAAGGTGTATTTTCGCGAACTGTTCCGCCTGCAGCACGAGTTGGTGCGCCTGCAGGATTGGGTTCAGGCGCACAAGCTGCGCGTGGTGGTGATCTTCGAGGGCCGGGATTCGGCCGGCAAGGGCGGCGTGATCAAGCGCATCACCCAGCGGCTCAACCCGCGCGTCTGCCGCGTGGCCGCGCTGCCCGCGCCGAGCGAGCGCGAGCGCACGCAATGGTACTTCCAGCGCTACGTCACCCACCTGCCCGCCGGCGGCGAGATCGTGCTGTTCGACCGCTCCTGGTACAACCGCGCCGGCGTCGAGCGCGTGATGGGCTTCTGCTCGGCGGGCGACGTCGAGGAGTTCTTCCGCTCCGTGCCCGAGTTCGAGCGCATGCTGACCCGCTCGGGCATCATCGTGCTCAAGTACTGGTTCTCGATCACCGACGAGGAGCAGGAATTCCGCTTCAACATGCGCATCCACGATCCCCTGAAGCAGTGGAAGCTCTCGCCGATGGACGTGCAGTCCCGCCGCCGCTGGGAGGACTACACCAAGGCCAAGGAGGACATGCTGGCGCGCACCCACATCCCGGAAGCGCCCTGGTGGGTGGTCGAGGCCGTGGACAAGAAGCGCGCCCGCCTCAACTGCATCAGCCACCTCCTGACGCAGATCCCCTATGGCGACGTCGAGCATCCGCCCGTCCACCTGCCGGAGCGCGAGCGCCACGACGACTACACCCGCCACCCGGTGCCGCCCGAGATGTTCGTGCCCTCCGTGTTCTGAAGCGCGGGACGAGCGCGGGCCGCTTGCGCCGGGCGGCCCCGTCGGGCGAGAGGGTGGGGCTTCCCACGCCGCGCCTACAGGGATCCGGCATGCCCCATACCGACGAACTCCTCTTCACGGTCGCGGGCGGCATCGCCCGCCTCACCCTCAACCGGCCGCAGGCCCGCAACGCCCTCACCTTCGGCATGTACCAGGGGCTGATCGATGCCTGCGCGCGCATCGCGGCGGACGGGAGCGTCAAGGCCGTGATCGTCACGGGGGCGGGCGACAAGGCGTTCGCGGCCGGCACCGACATCGCTCAGTTCCGGAGTTTCGCGACCGCGCAGGACGCGATCGACTACGAGCGCTTCATGGACCGGGTGATGGGTGCCCTGGAACGCCTGTCCGTGCCCACCATCGCGGCGATCGCGGGCGCCTGCACCGGCGGGGGCGCGGCCATCGCGGCGGCCTGCGACCTGCGCGTCGCCACCCGCGACGCCCGCCTGGGCTTCCCCATCGCGCGGACGCTGGGCAACTGCCTGTCGCTCGGCAACCTGCGCCGGCTCTCCGCCCTGATCGGCCCGGCGCGGGTCAAGGACATGATCTTCACCGCCCGCCTCGTCGGGGCCGAGGAGGCGCTGGCCATCGGCCTCGTCGGCGAGGTCGTGGCGGATGCCGAGGTTCTGGCGGCCCGCGCCAGCGAACTCGCGACCCTGATGGCCGGGCACGCGCCCCTGACGCTCCGAGCCACCAAGGAGGGCCTGCGCCGCCTCCAGGGCGAGGACGCGGCGGGCGAGGACACAAAGGGCGACGACCGCCCCGGCGACGACCTCATCCGCCTCTGCTACACCAGCGCGGATTTTCGCGAGGGCATGGAGGCGTTCCTCGGGAAGCGCCCGCCGAACTGGACCGGCCGATAAGGCCCGTGGCCGGGCCCCGACGGTCCGGCCCGCCCGCCTCCGGGACCGTGACAAGGCCCGCGCCCGGGGCTATCCCTCGCGCCGACGACGGATCGGCCGCGACGGGACGGGCCGGGCCGGGCCGGGCAAGGAATGGGTCATGCCGAACGGCTACTTGATCGCGCGTATCACCGTGACGGAGCCGGAGGCGTACGGCGCTTACGCGCAGGCCCTCCCTGCGGTGGTCGCGCGCTTCGGGGGACGCTTCCTCGTCGCGGGCGGGCGTTTGGAGGCGGTCGCGGGCGAAGCGAGGCCGCGGAATGTCGTGATCGTCTTCGACGATTACGAAACGGCCCGGGCCTGTTGGCATTCGCCGGACTATGCCGAGGTGGCGCGCCTGCGCGAGGGTGCGGCGACCGTCGACGTCGTGATCGTCGAGGGCGTCGATCCGTAGGATCGTCCAAGGGTGGAGACCTGGCGCTTTTTTCCGTCCGCTGCCGGCCCCTTGCCGACCCTCGGAAGGTCCGCTTCGCGGCCGCTCGGTAGAGGATGAACACGTCCGGGGCGGGTGGATTGCTGCTGATCCGCTTCGAGTGGTCAGACCTGCAAGGCGAATGTGTTCCGCCCTTGCAACATCAGCCTGGGATCGGTGCGAATTGGCAGAAGTGATTGGATTTCGCCGAGAACCCTTGGTTCTGACAGCGGAAACGCGCGATCCATGAGCCTGACACGATCAGGTTACGGGCGGGTGCTAGAGCATTTTCGGTGATCCCTGGATCACCGAAAATGCTCTATCTTATTGAAGGGTCACATTTTCTTCACGCGAGCCGGCATCCACCTCGCTTGAAAATGCTCTAGCTGGATTGGTACCGGACCGCCCTATGCCGCCTTCCTCGCAACGGTCACGTCCTGAGGGCATGTTCCCGAGGCGGCGACCGGCATCCGATGCTCTGCAGATCCTCGTGCTCGTGGCTGGCCTGCTGACGGTCGCCCTCGTATGGGTCGGCCTGCAGTATCATCTCCACCTGCGCCAGCAGTCCGTTCAGGAGCAGGCGACGAAGGACGTGGTCAATCTATCGATCGGCGTCGAGCAGCATGTCGAGCGGCTGATCGCTGGTGTCGATCAGGTCATGCGCTTCATCGCGGATGATTTCCACCGTGATCCGAAGGGGTTCGATTTCAGCGTATGGCTACAGGAAGCGACATCCCTCACGGAGGTCGTACACCAGATTGCTATGTTCGATGAAAATGGCGATCTCATCGCCTCGCGCACGCCGAGGCCGCCCGGCACGACGCACGTCAACGTTCGGGATCGGGATTACTTCAAGGCCTTGGCGGCAAGCCCTGATCGAGGCCTCTACATCGGGCGAACCGTCAAAGGCCGCATGATCAGCGGCGATGCCTTCCAGACAGCGCGGCGGCTCAACCATCCCGATGGACGCTTCGCGGGCGTCATCGTCACTGCGATCGATCCCGATCATCTCGCCGGCCAGTTCAAGGCTTTCGACCTCGGGGCGCAGGGGAGCATCGCCCTGATCGGCAAGGACGGGTTCCTGCGAGCCCGCTCGCCCGGTGTTGCCGGCATGTACGAGCTCAACACTCGCACCCTCGATCTGCCCGGCGACCTCTTTCAGCAATTCCAGCAGAAGACCTCGGGCGCGTTTCGGATGACGAGCCCCTACGACCACGTCACCCGCATCTACGGCTACCGCTCCATCGGAGCGTTGCCGCTCATCATCAACGTCGGCAAGTCCCTCGACGAGGTCATGGCCCCCCTGGCCGACGAGCGCCTGCGCGCCCGAGCAGCCGGGATCATCGTGACGCTCCTGCTGCTGGCCTTCCTCCTCATCCTGATGCGGGGCCTGGAGCGCGGCAGCCGACAGCGGGCGGCCTTGGCCGAGAAGGAACTCGTTGCCCGCCAGGCCGAGGCGCAGGCGCAGGAGGCCAACCGCCTGCTCAGCCTCGCCGCGCAGATCGCCCATATCGGGCACTGGCGCATCGGCCTGCCTGGGCACACCCTGTACTGGTCGGACGAGGTGTTTCGCATCCACGGCCGCTCACTCGAGGAGGGGCAGCCCTCCCTCGATGCGGCGATCACGGCCTATCATCCGGACGACCGGGATGAGGTCGCGCGCTGCGTTGCGGAGGCGATCGAGACCGGCCGGAGCTTTTCCTTCTCGGCCCGCATCGTCACGGCTGACGGACGCCCGCGCGACGTCGTCTGCCGGGGCCTATGCGAGCAGGACGCGGATGGCGCCACGACGGCGGTGTTCGGCACCGTTATGGACGTCACCGACCTACGCCAGACGGAGCGGGCCGTCGTCGAGAACGAGGCGCGCTACCGGCTTCTGGCCGACCACACCAGCGACATGGTCGTCCAGGTCGATCTCGACACCACTCGCCGCTACGTCTCGCCAGCCTGTCGGGTCCTTCTCGGCTACGAGCCCGAGGAATTGATCGGGACGAAGCCCATCGACATGGTCCACCCGGATGACCGGCCCGAAGTAGCCGCCCTGCTCGCGGAACTCGGGAACGGCAAGCGTACCGAGGCGCTGAAGCGCCAGCGCTACCGACGCAAGGACGGCACCTACGTCTGGGTCGAGGTCGGTTACCGGATCATTCACGACCACAACGGACAGGCTGTCGGCTGCGTCGCCTCGACCCGGAACATCACCACTCGGGTCGAGGCCGAGCAGCATATCCGCGAGAGCGAGGCGCGCTACCGCCTGCTGGCGGAGAACACCTCCGACGTCATCATTCAGAGCGACCTCGACACCACTCGCCGCTACGTCTCGCCAGCCTGCCGCGACCTCCTCGGCTACACCCCGGAGGAGATGATCGCCCTGCGCCCGATGGATTGCGTGCATCCGGACGATGCCGAGGCCTACCAGTCTGTGCTTGATAGCCTGACGTCCGAACGGGTGGAGCGGACCGTCAGTCAGCAACGCTACCGACGCAAGGACGGCACCTGGATCTGGACGGACATCTCCTTCACCCTGACGCGGGATCCCGTCGACGGCCGCGCCACCGGCTACGTGGCGGCCCTGCGGAACATCGACGCCCGCAAGCGGGCCGAGCGCGCCGCGGCGGAGAGCGAGGTCCGCTACCGGGAGGTCGCCGAGACGGCGCACAACGCCATCCTGGCTCAGCTCGCCGAGGGCGTCATCGTTACCGACGCGGCGGGCCGGATCACCCTCGTGAACGAGGCCGCCGCCGCGATCCACGGCGTCGCGCGCCTGGACGTCGAGCCGGACGACTACAGCGCGTCCTACCACCTCTACACCGAAGATGGAGATCCCTACGTCCCGCGGGACCTGCCCCTGGCGCGGGCAGTGCGGGGCGAGAGCGTGCAGGACGCCCGCTGGCGGGTGCGGCGGCCGGACGGCGTCGAGGTCCTGGCGATCGGCTCCGCGCGGCCCCTGGTCGGACGGGACGGCCACCCCATCGGCGCCGTCCTGACCATGCGCGATGACACGGGGCGCGATGCCGCCGAATGCTCCCTGCGCGCGAGCGAGGCCGCCCTGCGCGAACTGAACGCCACGCTGAGCGACCGCGTCGCGGCCCGCACGCGCGACGCCGAGGCGGCGCGGCTGGAGGCGGAGCGGGCGAGCGCGGCCAAAACCGACTTCCTGGCCTCCATGAGCCACGAGATCCGGACGCCGCTCAACGCCATCATCGGCTTCACCGAACTGATGGTCACCTCCGGCCGCCTGCCCCAGGACCTGCAGCGACAAGCCGAACTCGTGCGCACCTCCGGGACGTCCCTGCTTACGGTGGTCAACGACATCCTCGACTTCTCCAAGGCCGAAGCCGGCGCCATCGAACTCGACCGGCAGGCCTTCGATCCGCGGTCCCTGATCTACAACAGCCTCGCGATCGTGCGTGGCGCGGCCGACCAGAAGGGCCTGGAGATCAGGGCGGTGATCGACCCCGCCGTGCCCAAGGTGCTGGTCGGCGATGAGGCGCGCCTGCGGCAGGTGCTGCTCAACCTCCTGAACAATGCGATCAAATTTACCCAGCGAGGCTCCGTCACCCTGAGCATCCAGCACGGCGGCACCGACGAGGCCGGCGAGCGCCTGCGCTTCAGTATCTCCGACACCGGCATCGGCATCGCGCGCGACCGCCAGGACCGGCTGTTCAAGCGCTTCAGCCAAGTCGATGGCTCGATCGAGCGGGATTTCGGCGGCACCGGCCTGGGTCTCGCCATCTGTAAGCAACTCGTCGACCTCATGGGTGGCGAGATTGGCGTCCTCTCCGAAGCGGGCGTCGGCGCCACCTTCTGGTTTTCGGTGCTGCTGCCGCGCGGCGCGGCGGCGCGGACGATCGCCCTGGTCACGGACGCACCCGCGGCGCGGCGTTCCGGCCACCTGCTCCTCGTCGAGGACAACGTGATCAACCAGGAGCTGGCGCGCTCAGTCCTCGAGGTCGGGGGGCATACCGTCGACGTTGTTGCCGACGGCGAGGCCGCTATCCGAGCGGTGGAACTGAACCGCTATGACCTCGTGCTGATGGATGTGCAGATGGCCGGCATGGACGGCATGACGGCGACCCGGCACATCCGAGCCCTCGGCACGACCGCCTCGACCATACCCATCATCGCCATGACTGCCAACGTGCTGGCCGATCAGGTCCAGACCTTCCGCGCGGCCGGCATGGACGACCATATCGGCAAGCCATTCAAGCGTGCGGAACTCTACCGGCTGATCGACAAGTGGCTGGCGTGGGGAGCTGGAACGGCAGCAGCCGATGCCGGCAACCAGACCGGCCTCCTCGACCAGCGGACCTACGACGAGACTGCAGCCTTCGTCACCCCCGAACGGCTGTTCGGCCTGCTGGAGGCCCTCGGCGACGAACTTGCTGAGGCGTTCCTGGGGAGGAGCGCCTCGGCCGAGGACCGCGAACAGCTTCGCTTCGAGGCTCATACCCTTACGACGTCCACCGGGATGCTCGGATTCCTGGCGCTCTCTGACGCCTGCCGCGCCCTGGAGGGCGTCAACGAGCAGCGCGTGGCCAATGAGGGGCTGGAAGTGTTTCAGCAGCAGCTGGAGCAGGCCCGTTTGCTCTGCCGCCAGACCCGGGCTGCGGCGCTGATCCTCCTTCAAAAAGCGGAATGCGCATTACAAGATCAACTTCTACCTGCCGAAAGCAATTTTCTCACAAATGAAACGGCGGTTGCAGCCAAGTAACTTCGTTTCTTACAGGTCCGTCAGCGAAAAGATCTCCTCGTCATCTCCAGTCCTAGACGCGAATTTTTGCTTTGAATTAGGCGCAAACCGTTTTTAGCAAACGAGGCTGGGTCGGAGGCGGAACGTCCGCTTAAGGGCGAAGGGTCAGGGACCGCTCCCCACCCTGCACCGACATCCAGCACGGCATCCCCCCGGGCAATCGGTACGGGGCCGAAGGGACACAGCAGCCGTCGCGCTTTCGGACGGAGGCGCGCAGCTTTCGAACGGCGCCGCCTCGGTCGGAAGGGCCACATCGGTTCGGCCCCGCCGCGCCGTAGGTGGAGCGGTGCCGAGGCCCGGCCGTCCGCCCTTAGTCCAGCCCCGCTACCTTGATCGCGTCCCCCTCCAGGCGGACCTGGGCCGGCAACCCGCGCTGCACGGGCCCGAGGTCGTCGGCGGTGCGGTAGAGGCCGTCGATGGCGATGAGTTCGGGCTCGAAGCGGCGGCAGGTGATGCGCGCCTCCGGGTTGCCGGCCGCCCCCGCGATCGCCCGGCCGCGCAACGCGCCATAGACGTGGAGCGAGCCGCCTGCGATCACCTCGGCGCCGGAGGCCACAGAACCCATCACGGTGATGTCGCCCTCGAGATGCAGGATGGTCTGGCCGGAGCGCACCGGCGCGTCGACGATCAGGGAGCGGAACGGGGCCGGGGCCGGCGGTACCACCGGCGCGTCCACGGCCGGATCGGGAATTGCGACCTCCTCCACGGGCCTACCGCCGGCCGGGGGCGGCGGCAGGCCGGCGCCGAGCTGGCCGGGAGCCGCGCCCTCGATGCCCATCACGGCGACGTCGCGGGCGGCCAGATCCGCCACGAGACCGACGAGCCCGTCCCGGTCGAGGCCGAGCCCGGCCACATCGAGGATCACCGGCCGACCGACGAAGAAGGCCGGTGAGCGCCGGGCCAGGGCGTCGAGCTCGTCGAGCCAGTCGGCGACGGGCAGCACCGGGGCGAGCACCAGGGCCATGAACGAGCGGCCGCGAAAACGGATCGGGGGACGGGAGGAGCTTGGCGTCACGGTGGGGTGTCTTCGCGGTTCTCGGGCGGCCGGACGGAACGCGGGCGCGTTCGGTCACCTTATCCGAACCTGTGCCCCGGGGGACAGACGCAGGTCCGCGATGCGGAAGAAAGTCCCGCGCGCTTTCGCGCGGAGCCGCCCCCACGCTAATCCGCCGCAGCCTCCGGGTCCGGATGTGCCTGCGCCGCCGCGCGGGCGAGGCGCCGGGCCAGCGCCGTGCGCGGTCGCGCGACCCCGAGGTGGCGCGCCATACGCGCGGGCAGGTCGGCGGGCGCGCCCCCGAGATGCGCCGCGAGCGCCGCGAGTTCCGCGAGCGGGATGTCGGCCGGATCGCGGGGCTCGCCCGTGGCGGGCCGGAACGGCACCGTGGCCTGCGGATCGACCCCGACCGGCCAGAGCAGTTCGCGCGCATCCTCCCAGGCGCGGGGAACCTCCGCGCCGACGCGCGCCAGGATGCGGGCGCGAAGGCGGGCCGTGGTCCGGTTGATGCCATGGGCCCACGCCACGCGGGCGACGAGGCGGTCGGCGAACAGCGGCGCCTCCCGTGCGATCACGTGCGCGACGAGGGCGTCGAGGACCGCGTCGTAATCCGGCGCGTGGAGGCGGGACGCGTCGAGGGCGAAGCCGGCGGTGTCGGCGGCGACGGAGGGGCTCGGCGACGGCGCTTCGGGTAGCGGCGCCGGCTCCGGCTTCGGCTTGGCCCGGTCGGATTCCAGGTCCGCCCGCAGGTCCGCGTCCAGGCGGTCGAGGGCGCCGTCCGCGTCGATCCACCAATCGGTGCTCCAGACCCGGTGCAGGCGCCAGCCGAGATCGGTGAGCACCCCGTGGCGCAGGCGGTCGCGGTCGCGCGCGGTGGCGGCGCTGTGGTAGCTCGCCCCGTCGCATTCCACCCCCGCGAGGTAGCGGCCGGGGGCATCCGGATGGACGATGCCGAGGTCGATGCGGAAGGCGGCGACGCCGACCTGCGGCACCACCCGCCAGCCGCGCGCCTCCAGGGCCGCCATCACGCTGGCCTCGAAGGGGGATTCGACGTCGCGTCCAGTCGGCGCTGCGGCCGTCTCCAGGGCGGAAGCGCCGTGGGCGGCAAACTCGAGGAAGTGCTTGAAGTCGCGGATGCCGCGCGCCGCCCCCCGCCCGAGGTCGATCTGCTCCGGCCGCAGGGACGCGAAGACGAGGAGTTCGCGCCGCGCCCGGGTGATCGCTACGTTGAGCCGGCGATGGCCTCCGCTCCGGTTGAGCGAGCTGACCTGCCCGGTGATCCGCCCGGCGCCGTCCGGCCCCACCGCCACCGAGAACAGGATCGCGTCGCGCTCGTCGCCCTGCACGGTCTCGAGGTTCTTCACGAAGACCGGCTCGGGGGTGAGGCGGGCGTCGAAGTGGCGCTCCAGATCCGGGTCGGCCCGCCGCTCGGCGTCGAGCAGGTTCTCGATCAGGCGCTGCTGCTCGCCGTTGAAGGTGACGATTCCGAGGGAGCCCGATTCCGCATCCGCCCGCAGGCGCGCCAGCACCTCGGCCACCACCGCCCGCGCCTCGGGGCGGTTCACCCGGGCAGCCCCGCGCTCGTAGAGGCCGTCCGCCACCGGCACGAGGCGGACCGCCCGATCCGATGTCACCGGGGACGGGAAGGTGATGAGGCCGCCGCGATAATAGTGCCGGTTCGAGAACGCGATCAGGCTCTCGTGCCGGCTGCGGTAGTGCCAGGCGAGGCGATGCCGCGGAAGATGGGCGGCCAGGCACTCGTCGAGGATGCTCTCCTGATCGGGCACGTCGAGGTCGTCCGCGTCGCCCTCGCGCTCGCCGACGCTGGTCGGGGGCAGTTGCTCGGGGTCGCCCACGATCACGGTCCGGCGCCCCCGCGCGATGGCGCCGATGGCGTCCCAGGGCGCGATCTGCGAGGCCTCGTCGAAGATCACGAGATCGAAGGGCGGGGCATCCGGCGGCCAGTGCTGGGCGACCGAGAGCGGGCTCATCATCACGCAGGGGGTGAGGCGGGTGAGCGCGTCCGGCAGCCGGGCGAAGAGCTGGCGCAGCGCCAGGTGGCGCCCGCGCTTGGCGATCTCGCGGGCGAGGAGGCCCCACTCGGCCTGCTGCCCGAACGCCACGGGGGACGGCACCCCGCCGAGGCGCGCCCGCGCGGCCGCACCCGCCAGAGCGCAGACCCGGGCATCCGCCGCCCGGAACGCGGCGATCGCCGCCTCGTGGTCCGGCCCCTGGAAGCCGCGCAGGACCGGGTCGTGCGTAACCACGTGGTCGATCCACCAGCCCGCATAGGCGCGCTCGAAGGCCTCGGAGATCGCATCCGGCTCCAGCGCGCCGGCCTCGACCGCCGCCACCAGGGGGCCGAGCCCGGCCTCCCGCGCGGCCTGTACCGCGCCCTGCCAGCGCAGCCAGACCTGCGCCTTGGGCAGGGCGGACGCCCAGCGCGCGGCCTCGTCCAGGGTGCCGGCGACCCAGCCGGGACCGGTGGCGAGGGGCCGGTCCGGGTGTCGGCGGGCGGACAGGCGCCCCAGGGTTTCGATTGCCCGCAGGGCCGGCAGGCGCAGCGGTGAGAGGGCGGCGCGGGCCTCGGTGACGGTCGCGCCCACCCCTCCCCCGCCGGGGGCCAGACGGTCGAGGCAGCGCCGGCGCAGGACCTCCACCCCGGCCCCGGCCCCGGCGAGGGCGGCGAGCGCTGGGGCGATCCGCCTGGCCCAGGCCAGGGGGGCGGCGAAGGCCTCCGCCGGGCTGTCCGGCCGGTTCCAGGGCGGGCCGAGTCCGGCGAAGGCCGCCTCCAGGGTCCCGGCCAGGGCTGGGCCGGCGGCGCGCAGGCGCTGGATCTCCAGCAGGGTCGCGAGATCCGGCCCGAGATCCTCCGGCAAGGACGCCAGGGCGTCCGCCTCCAGCATCCGGCGCAGGCGCCGGAGCCGCGCCCCGCGCACCAGCAGATTGGCGCCCTGCGCCGCGCGCCAGGCGTCGCGGGTGGCGGACAGGTCGGTGGCGAACAGGGCCTCGGCGTAACGCCCATGCAGGCGCGCGGCGGCCCGTGCCAGGGCGGCCTCGTGCTGGCGGCGCGCCTCCACGGCTTGCCGCAGCGAGCCGGCATCGGCGGCGAGGCAGCGCAGGCCGGCGGCCGCCTCCGGGCGGGCGAGCCCGCTCGCCAGGGCGAGGAGGGCGCGGGTGCCGGCCCAGGTCTCGCTCGCCCCGGGGAAGCCGAGGGTGGCGCCGAGCCGATCGGCGGCTGCCCGGAAGGCCGGCAACGCGGCCGCGAGGTCCGCCAGCGCCCGCTCCATCTCGGCGCGCCAGAGCGGCGACCAATCCGCCGGGCCGATCCCGCGCAGCGGATGGCTTGCCGGATCGCCCACCAGGGGCAGCAGGGCGGCGAGCGCTGCCGCGTGGGCGCGAAGCTCTGCCAGCGTCTCGGGGGTGTGCGTGGCGTGATCGGGCCAGGACAGGGCGAGGCGCGGCGCTCCGGCGGCGCGCGCTGCGATGATGCGGCCGAGGGCGGCGTGCGCGCTGAGGCCGTTGGCGCGGGGAGCGTGCAGGCGCGCCACCACGTCGTTGAGCGCGACCCGGCGGCGTTCGAGATCGGCCCCGGCCTCGTGCCAGGGGACCGTCTCGGGACCGCGTGCCGCCCAGGCCTCGCGGAGCTGCGCGAGGACATGGGCCTTCTGCGCCCGGGCCGCATGGACCTCCAGGCAGCAGGCCCCGAGCCCGGCCGCGTCGAGCCGCCGCCGCACCACGTCGAGGGCCGCCGCCTTCTGCGAGACGAACAGGATCGTCCGCCCGAGGGCCAGGGCATGCGCGATGATGTTGGCGATGGTCTGGCTCTTGCCGGTGCCGGGCGGGCCGAGCAGGACAAAATCCTTGCCCGCGCCCGCCGCCAGAATCGCGCAGAGTTGCGAGGAATCGGCGGAAAGCGGGGTGAACACGGTCTGGGGCGGATGCGCGGCATCGAGGCGTTCGGGGGCCGGAAAGCCCGTGGCGTCGCCGTAGGCGAGCGTCGGCGTCTCGAGGAGGTGGCGCACCACCGGGTTGCGCTTCAAGAGGTCGGTGCGCTCAGCCAGATCGCGCCACATCAGGACCTTGGTGAAGGCGAAGGTGGAGAGAACGACGTCCGTCTCGACCTCGAACCCCTTGAGGTCGCGCACATGCCCGCGCACGATCCGCCAGAGGCCCGACACGTCGAGGCCGTCCCCGGACAAAGCGGCGTCGAGGTCCGGCAGGGTCAGGGCGAAATCCTGGCGCAGCATCTCGATCAGCGTCGGGTTCACCCGCGCCTCCGCGTCGTGGCGCACCAGCCGGAAGCCGGCGCGCACGCTGGCGCGGGTGAGCGCCACCGGCACCAGGAGGAGCGGCGCCCGCACGGGGGCCATCGTCCCGCCCCGCGTCCAGGACAGGAAGCCGACGGCGAGGTGGAGCACGTTGGCGCCGCCCTCCTCCAGCGCCGTCCGCGCGAGGCGGAAAAGGTCGGTGAGGCGCGCGTCGAGATCGTCGGCGGATGCGAGCGTGACGATCTCGCCGGAGCGGGCGGCCTCCCGCCGGAGCGCGTCCCGCGCGGCGGCATCCTCGGGCTCCGGCCCCTCCTGCTTCAGCACCTCCGGCTTCGGCAGCAGGCGGATCGCCGCGCCCTCGACGAGCAGCGCCGCCAGGGCGTCCGGGTCTGGAACGCAGAGGGTGAGGCTGGCCTTGCCCGGCCGGAAGTTGAGGAGCTTGTTGCGCAGGGTCAGGTCGAGGAGGCGCAGCTTCCAGGCCTCCAGGCGGTCGCGCGGCCGTGCCTCGGCGGGGCGCGGCGGGATCGCGGGCGGGCGATCCTCCGCGAAGGCGGGGGTCGGCGCACGGGGATACGCGCCGCGCGGCGGTAGCCGGGGTGCCTCGGCGGCCTCCGGGGTCAGCGGCGCCAGACCGCGCAGGCGGGCGGCGCGCAGATCGAGCACAAGGTCGAGGGCCGCGCCGGCCTCCACCATCCGCGTGCCGGCCGCCAGGGCCTCCGGGAAGGCGGCGGGACCGGTGGCGATCAAGATCAGTTCGTCGAGGTCGCGGTGCTTGCGCAGGCCCTGCGCATCCACGGCCTCGGCCGGACGCGCATCGACGAGCCGGAGCCCGGCCGCGACCGTGGCCGCGCCGAGGACGAGGAGCGGGTCGAGCCCCGCCCGCTCGAAGCAGGCCGCCAGGATCAGGGCCCGGTCGAGGGGTCCGGCCCACCCGTCCCCGAGCACCGCGCCCGGGCTCCGCATCCGCTCGGGACCGGCGACCGGGGCGCTTTCCGCGAAAGTTTGGTCGCGCAGGGCCGCGTGGATGGCCTGGGCCGTCTCCCAGACCCGCGCCCGTCCGTCCGCATAGGTCGCGAGCCGATCGCGCCCGGGCGGAAGGTGCTCGGCCGCGCGGGCGAGGAGCGCGTCGATGGCCGGATCGCCGGGGCGCACGAAGGTGGCGAGGGCATCCGGCGCGGTCTCGATGCCCGCCCAATACGTTGCCGGCAGGAGGTCCAGCGACACCGTCGCGCGCCCGACGGGGCGCCCCTCCACGGTGGCGACCAGGGTCAGCACGCAGGCGGTCACCGCCTGCAGGGCGTCGAGGGCGGCCTCGTCCAGGATCATCGCCGGCGGCGCGCAGCAGGCCCGGGACGCGCCGGCCTCCAAGCCCGGAATCCGCAGGGGCTCGGCTCGCAGGAGCGGCGGCTCGGCCGTCAGGGCGAGCACCAGCGCGGGCAGGTCCGCCCCGGCTTCGCAGGTCAGAGTGAGGGAGCGGATCGGCCCGAGGCCCGCGCGGAGCTGCGGGACCCCGATCCGCGCCAGGGCGTCGCAGGCGATGCGGCACGCCGCGTCCGGCGCCGTCGCCATCCCGGCCTGAGGCGCCTCAGCCGTCTCGCCCATCCTGCCGGTTCCTCGAGGGTCTCCCCGGTACTAGCCGCGACCCAGGCGCGACCGCAAGCCGGGCCTGCACGCACAGGTTTTGGGTTCGGCTATCCGGAAATGCGAAGCCGGGCCGGGTTCGGCGAAGCCGGCGATGGGATCGCAACCGTCGCCTTGGAATCATTCCACAACATAGGGTTTGCGGCCCCAAGACCGGGCTCGCTATAGCGAGGTCGTCATCGTCCGGCGCGATGGTGTTCGGGCCGTTATGCTGCGGTTTCCGGAGATCTGTCCGGGTCGATCCCGTCCCTGTTGCTGCCGGTCCGGCCATGCCTGGATCCGCGCCGCCCGCATCGGAGGTGCTGCCCGTGACGAACCAGAGCCCCATCGACCGGGAACGCTTCAGGCGCGGCTGGCGCTACCGCGCGGCGGTGGCCGGCCGGGTGCTGCTGGCGGCCTTCGGGGGCTACGCGGTGGCCGCGCTCGCCACCGCCTTCTTGTCCCTGACCCTGCCGATGGTCCGCTCGGAGGCCGTCGCGACCGCGACCCTCCTCAGCTTCGCGATCCTGGTCGGCGCCGTGATCTGGGTCTTCGCCGCGCGCACCCTGGCCCGGGCCACCCTGGGCCTGGTCCTGCCGGCGGCACTGCTCGGCCTCGGCGTCTGGGCGGCGATGACCCTCGCGCCGATGGGGCCGCCGGCATGAGGCAGGCTTTCCGCCAATCCATGGGCTGGCTGCACACCTGGTCGGGGCTTGTGGCCGGCTGGGTGATGTTCGCGGTCTTCGTCACCGGCACCGCCACCTATTACCGCACGGACATCTCGCTCTGGATGCGGCCGGAACTGCGCGCAGGCCCGAGCGAACCCGCACCGGCCGCCGAGCGTGGGCTCGCCTACCTCAAGACCCATGCCCCGAAGGCGATGGCCTGGTACGTCTCGCTGCCGCAACCGGACCGGCCGCTCCTCGGGGTCTACTGGATGGACAGCCTGGAAGCGCCGCTGGGCCAAGCCATGCTGGATGCCGGGACGGGGGAGCCGACCCGGGCGCGGGCGACCCAGGGCGGCGACTTCCTCTACCGCTTCCACTACGAGCTTCAGATGATGCCGGTGCTCGGCCGCTGGATCGTCGGCCTCGCGGCGATGATCCTCCTCGTCGCCCTGATCTCCGGCATCGTCACGCACCGGCGCATCTTCGCGGACTTCTTCACCTTCCGGCGGGACAGATCGACCCAGCGCGGCTGGCTCGATGCGCACAACGTCACCGGCGTGCTGGCGCTGCCCTTCCACCTCATGATCACCTATACGGGCATCGTCACCCTCGGCGTGATGTACATGCCCTGGGGCGTCACGGCCGCCTACAAGGGCGACGAGATGCGCTTCTACGTCGAGTCCGCCCAGAGCACGACCTGGCGCCCCGCCGCCGGACGGCCCGGTGAGGCCATGCCACTGGCGCCCCTCCTCGCGCGGGCGCAGGCGGAGGTCTCCGAGCCCCTCGAGATGGTGATCGTCAACAATCCGGGCGACGCCAACGCGACCGTGGTCGCGGTGTTCGAGGAGCCCCACGGCCTCGCCCACCAGCACCCGCAGATCGCCTTCGACGCGGCCTCGGGCGCGATCGTCGAGCGCGTCGGCGGCATGCGGCCGGGCGCGCACGCCTTCACCAGCTTCATGGGTCTGCACGAGGCGCACTTCGCCAGCGGGGCCCTGCGGCTGCTGTTCTTCCTGTGCGGCGTACTGGGCTCGGCCACCATCGCTACGGGCCTCGTCCTCTGGACCGTCGCCCGGACGCCGAAGGCCGGCGAGGTCCCGGGATTCGGCCTGCGCCTCGTGCGGGGCCTGAACATCGGCACGATCCTCGGCCTGCCCATGGGCATCGCGGCGCTGTTCCTGGCCAACCGGCTGCTGCCGGTGGAACTGGCGCACCGGGCCACCTGGGAGGGCGCGGCCTTCTTCGGCGCCTGGGGGCTCGCCGCCCTGGTGCCACTGGCCCGGCCGCATCGCAGGGCCTGGGCCGAGATGGGGCTGGCGGCGGGCGCCCTGTTCGGCGCGGTGCCGGTGGTCGGCTGGCTGACCACGGATCGCGGCCTCGATTTCCTGTGGTTCGACGCCGCCATGCTGGTTCTCGGCCTCGTCCTGGCCCTCGGGGGCCGCAAGGTCGGGCTCTACGAGGCGCGGCGCCGCGCCGCGCGCCCGGCCGGACGCGACGCGGGCCTCGCACAGAAGGGGTTCGCCCAAGCATGACGCCGCTCTCCGTCGCCCTCAACCTGACCTTGAGCTTCGCCGGGCTCGCCGCGCTCTGTCTCTCGATGGACCGTCACCACCGGGCCATCGCGGGCCTGCCGCAGAGCCGCGCGCGGGCAAGAGCCCTGCGCCTCAGCGGCTGGGCCGTCATCGCGGTCTCGCTCGCCGCCGCGATCCTGACCTCGGACTGGAACTTCGGGCCCGTGCAGTGGATCGGCTCGCTCACCGGGGCGGCGCTCCTCGTGGTCGGGCTGGTCTCGTATCGCCCGCGCTGGGTCCGGCCCGCCGCGATCCTCGCCCTGCCGCTCGCCCTGGCCGCCGCCCTCCTCGCCTAACCGGAGCAGCGCCGCTACCCTGGGCCGGCCTCAGCCAGGACACACCGATGCCCCTCGATCCCGCCCTCGCCGCCCGCATCACCGAGGCCGTCGCGGTGGGATTTCCCGAGCAGGTCGCCCACACCCAGGCTCTGGTGCGGTTCGGCTCCACGCGGGGCGCCGAGCATGCGATCCAGGACTTCGTGTTCCGCGCCTTTCGCGCGCGGGGCTACGCGCTGGACCGCTTCACCATGGACGGGGCAGCACTCGCCGCCCATCCGGGCGGGGCGGCGATGTCGGACACGCATTCGCAAGCCCCCCTCGTGGTCGGGATCCACCGGCCACGGGCCGAGACCGGGCGCTCCCTGATCCTCCAGGCCCATGTCGACGTGGTGCCGCCCGGCCCCGCCGACCTCTGGACCCACCCGCCCTTCGAGCCTGTCATCGACGGCGACTGGATGTACGGTCGCGGGGCCGCCGACATGAAGGCGGGCCACGCCGCCAACCTGTTCGCCCTCGACGCGCTGGCGCGTATCGGCCTGCAGCCGGCCGCCACCGTCACCCTGCAATCCGTGGTCGAGGAGGAATCCACCGGCAACGGCGCCCTGATGACCCACCTGCGCGGCTACCGGGCCGACGCCGTGCTGATCCCCGAGCCCGAGGACGAGAAGCTGGTGCGGGCCAATGTCGGTGTGCTCTGGTTCACCGTGGAGGTGCGCGGGCGCCCGGTCCATGTCCGCGAGATGGGGGCGGGCGCCAACGCCATCGACGCCACCTACCGGGTCATCGGCGCCCTGCGGGCGCTGGAAGCGCGCTGGAACGCCGAGAAAGCGGCCCATCCGCACTTCGCCGATGAGCCCGACGCCATCAACCTCAATGTCGGCCGGATCGAGGGCGGGGACTGGGCCTCCTCGGTGCCGGCCTGGTGCCGGATCGACTGCCGCATCGCGCTCTATCCCGGCGTCTCGGCGGCGCAGGCCGCCCGCGCGGTGGAGCAGGCGGTGGCCGACTTCGCCCGGGACGACGCCTTCCTGTCGAACACGCCGCCCCGCGTCGCCTTCAACGGGTTCTTCGCCGAGGGCTACGCCCTCCCCGAGGGCTCGGAGGCGGAAGCCGTGCTCGGCCACGCGCACCGGGCTGCCACCGGCGCGGACCTCCAGAGCTTCATGTCGCCGAGCTACCTCGATACCCGGGTCTATGCCCTCTACGACCGGGTGCCGGCACTCTGCTACGGACCGTTCAGCCGGAACATCCACGGCTTCGACGAGTGCGTGAGCCTCGCCTCCGTGCAGCGGATCACCACCGCGATGGCGCTGTTCGTCGCCGAATGGTGCGGGACGGAAGCCCGCGCCGCGTCGTGAGGCCGGGGCCTCGGTACTTCCCCGCGCGATCGTGACCCCGCGCGGTGTGGATGGCGCGGCGCCCGAGCCTTGCCGAATGCTCCGCGCGCGTTACCCCTGTGTCCCGTGATCGATCCCAAGCCCTCCCCCCTCGCGGCGCGCCCGAGCGCCTTCGCAACGGCCTGCGCAGCCGCTTTCCTCGCCACCTCGGCTCTGCTCGCCGGCGGCACGGTGGCCGGCGCGCAGACCACCGACACCAGCTGCTACGTGACCGGCGGCGGCAGCCTGGAGATCTGCCGGGGCAACGAGGCGGAGGGCGTGTTCGTGGCCCCGCGGGCCTGCGAATCCGTCAGCGGCGTGCAGATCCTGCGCACGACGCCCGGCACCGGGCCGCTCCAGGCGGTCTACCAGGCGGAGACGCCCCTCGCTGGCCCGTCCCGGCGCGGGGCCGAGACCTGCGCGCCGCGCCGGGCCGGCGACCCCCTCGACGGCGGCTCGGTGCGGGCGGGCGCGATGCCCGAGCAGCTCGCCACCACGATGCCGCCGGTCCAGGGGCGCCTCTGGGAGGTGACCCGCGCGGCGGAGCGGCCCCGGGAGGCGCGCGCGCGACGCGGGCGCCGCCGCGAGGCCGCCCCGCCGCCCGAGACCACGGCCGAGGGCATCGCCGCGCGCCACCCGATCACGGTGGCGGGCCGCGACTGGGGCGGGGACGCCTACAGCTACGTGTTCTTCCTCGCGGCGATGCCGACGGAGAACGGCAACCGGCACGCCCTGCTCCAGGCCCGCACCCTCGACTTCACCCGCTTCGACATCCGCGGCGGCGCGGAGGCCGGGACGACCTGGACGCCGCTGGGCAAGACGGACCCGGAGCCGCGCGGGCGCCGTCGCCGCGGGCGGACGGAGGCCGAGCCCGATCCCGGCGTCGTCCTGGACGAGACCGGCGCGCCGGTGGTGGGCCATTGCCAGGGCCAGGGCTTCGACCGGACCGACCTCGTCGGTTCGATCAGCGTGGTCGATCAGGTCTACCACTACTTCTACACCGACGTGCTGCCCTCCGACTGCAACGAGCCGGTGGCGACCCGGCGCATGGGCCTCTACCTGCGCACCAGCCGCGACCTCACCGCCGACCGGCCCTGGTCCGCGGCCCGCACCATCGCGCAGCCCCTGCCGAACCAGAGCCTCGTGCGCGTGGCCAAGGCCCGCGACATGGACCGCTGGGTGGTGGCCTACCGCTGCAACCGCCCGGCCAACACCATGGACGGCCCGGTCTCGGACATCTGCGTGCAGTACACCGCCGACCTCGCGCCGGGCTCGCTGGCGGGCCTGACCTGGTTCTCCGAGCCGCAGGCGATCATGCGCTCCACCGCGTATCTCGGCCTGCGCTCGGGGGGCGACGGCTCCGGGCGCTTCGGGCGCAGCCAGCACTTCTGGATGACCGACCGCTACGGCAACCTCGCCACGCCCACGAACTACCGCGCCAAGGCCGGCCTCGTGACCTGGCTCGACCGCCTCGCACCGGGACAGGCCGGCACGGGCGCCTCCAGCGTGTTCGGCCGCCCTGTCTATTGGGGGACGTGGTCGGTGCGGCCGGTGGTTGGGCGGTAGGGACGATCGCGGCTGGGGGCGGACGCGGGCGAGCGGGTGGCAGTCGGCCCCTGGACTTCCGCTCCGAAGTGTAAGTTCCGTCTCCGACCCGACCCAGCCGCTAGGACCGTCGCCGGCGCTTTCTTCGAAGCAGCCGTTCGTCAGCCCACCAGCAACTTCAGCTGGCGGCGGTTGGCGGACGTTCCAGGATTGCGCCGGGACTGGAAACCTAAAGTGCTGTAGGTGCATCCGTGGCCGTGTCGCGCTTGTAAGAACAAGCCCCGGCAGGCATGGCTTATCGATGTCCGTGCGCCGAACCGTTACCGTCTCGATCACCCCGGAACAGGACGCGCTCCTTTGCGCATTCCTCGCGTCCGGCCGCTACCGCAGCATCAGTGAGGTTATGCGGTCCGCGCTTCGCCTGCTGGAGCGTGACGAAGCGGCAACCCTCACGGCGATGAGAAGACCTGTGGCCCACGACGAGGCGAGCCGTGGCTGACATGGTCGGTCGTGAAACCGCGTTCCTCGCTGGCGATAAGGGAGTGGGTGCGCTGATGCGTGCCCATGATTGGACACTTTCACCCCTCGGCCGGCCAGAGACATGGTCCGCGCCGTTACGGGCGAGCGTCAGTTTGATGTTGGGTTCCGCGTTCCCGATGTTCATGGCTTGGGGGCCGGACCTCGGTTTCCTCTACAATGACGCCTACGTCCAGATCTTGGGGAGCAGGCATCCCGCCGCGCTCGGATGCGCCTTCCGAGACGTCTGGCCGGAGATATGGACCGACATCGAACCCATCGTCCGGCGGGCCCTCGACGGCGAGGCGATCTACATGGAAGACATGCCGCTCCGCATGGCGCGGAACGGCTTCGACGAGCAGACCTGGTTCACGTTCTCGTACTCGCCGTTGCGGGGCGAGGACGGCACCGTAGCGGGCATGTTCTGCGCCTGCACCGAGACAACCCGGCGGGTGCATACCGAGACCGCCTTGCGGCAGCGCGAGAGGGAGCTCGGGGAAAAGGTGCGCGAGTTCCAGGCCCTGGCCGAGAACGTCAGCCAATTGGCATGGATGGCGGAGCCGGACGGGCACATCTTCTGGTACAATCGAAGATGGTATGAATACACCGGCACGACCCTCGAAGTCATGCAGGGTTGGGGCTGGCGCGACGTCCACCTGTCGGACCAGATCGAGCGCATCATCGCCGAGGTCGGGGCGCGCTGGGCTGCCGGGGAAGCATGGGAAGGCGTCTATCACCTGCGCTCGGCCTCGGGCGAGTACCGGCCGTTCCTCACCCGCGCCGAACCGATCCGCAACGAGGCTGGCGAGCTCGTCCGTTGGTTCGGCACCAACACCGATATCAGCGCGCAGCACGCTGCCGAACGGGGCCTGCGCGACCTCAACGCGACGTTGGAGGCTCAGGTCCGCGCCAGGACGGCGGAACTGCAACTCTCGCGCGACATGATCCAGTCGAATGCCGACCCAATCTGCGCCTTCGACACGGACTATCGGCTGATCGACTTCAACCGGTCGCATAGCGACGAGTTCTATCGGATCTTCGGACGTCGGGTCGCGCTCGGCGATGTGTTCCCCGACCTGTTTCCGCCCGACCAGGCCCCAATCATGCGTGGGTTGATGGCGCGAGCCCTGACGGGGGAGGCGTACACGGTCACCGAGGAGTTCGGCGACCCTCGTCTGGCCAAGCCTCGTTGGGAGGTCTCCTACTCGCCGCTGCGGGACGAACAGGGTCGGATCATCGGGGCGTTCCACTACGCGCGGGACATCTCGGCCCGGCTCCGCGCCGAAGCAGAACTCGCCGTCACGCAGGAGGCTTTGCGGCAGGCGCAGAAGATGGAAGCGGTCGGGCAGCTCACCGGTGGGCTCGCGCACGACTTCAACAACCTACTGGCGGGCATATCCGGCTCGCTGGAGATGATGCAGTCCCGCATGCAGCAGGGACGGTTCCACGACATCGAGCGCTACATGGCCGCCGCGCAAGGCGCCTCGAAACGGGCGGCAGCCCTGACGCATCGCTTGCTCGCCTTCTCGCGCCGGCAGACGCTCGATCCCAGGCCTACGGATGTGAACCGTTTGACTCTCGGCATGCAGGAGCTGATCCAGCGCACGGTCGGTCCGGGCATCGCCGTCGAGGTTGTCGGCGCTTCAGGGGTCTGGCCCACCCTGGTCGACCCGTCCCAGCTCGAGAATGCGCTGCTGAACCTCTGCATCAACGCCCGCGACGCAATGCCTGACGGGGGCACCATTACCATCGAGACGTCCAATAAGTGGCTGGACGAGCGTGCGGCGCGGCAGCAGGACGTGCCGGAGGGACAGTACCTCACGCTCAGCGTCACCGACACCGGCACCGGCATGCCGCCCGAGGTTATGGCACGGGTCTTCGAGCCGTTCTTCACAACCAAGCCTATCGGCGAGGGCACCGGTCTTGGGCTGTCGATGATCTACGGCTTCGCGCAGCAGTCGGGCGGACAGGTGCGCATATACTCCGAGGTCGGCGCGGGGACGACAGTCTCAATCTACCTACCGCGCCACTACGGTGAGGTGCCGTATGGCTCCGATATGGTTCCAGCAGTCGTACTGCCACGTTCCGAGCAGGGCGAGACGGTGCTGGTGGTCGACGACGAGCCGACCGTGCGCATGCTCGTCACCGACATCCTGGAGGATCTCGGCTACACGGCCATCGAGGCCGGAGACAGCGCCGCCGGGCTTAGGATCCTGCAGTCGAACGTGCGCATCGACCTCCTGGTTAGCGACGTGGGCCTGCCCGGCGGCATGAACGCTCGGCAGATGGCCGATGCCGCCCGTGTTTCCAGACCGGACCTCAGAGTGCTGTTCATCACCGGCTACGCCGAGAATGCAGTGCTGGGCAACAGCCATCTAGCGCCCGGTATGGGGGTGCTGACGAAGCCGTTCGCCATCGAGACGATGGCGGCGCGCATCCGCTGGATGATCGAGGCGGGGCGCGAGGCGAGGCGGTAATGCAGGAGCTGACGGGCTGCTATCGATCGTGAGCGGGCGCGGCGGCAACGTCCGCTTAAAGGGATTGCCGTCCGAAAGCAGACCATCTCGATACCACCCAACCCGGTCGCACTCACTGTCCCATCGGGTGGCCCGAAAGCAGACGGGTCCAACGTCCGCCCAGGGTCGAACGCACGCCCAGCGGGCTGCAACCCGGCATCCGCCCCCTTCCCTCACCGATACCCCGCCGCCTGCAGTTCAAAAAGTTCGGCGTAGCGGCCGCCCAGCGCCTGCAACTCGGCATGGCTGCCCGACTCGATGACCCGCCCGCCGGCCAGCACCAGGATGCGGTCGGCCATGCGCACGGTGGAGAAGCGGTGCGAGATGAGCACCGCCGTGCGCCCGTGGCTGAGTTCGCGGAAGCGCTGGAACACCTCGAACTCGGCCCGGGCGTCGAGGGCAGCGGTGGGCTCGTCGAGGATCAGGATCTCGGCCTCGCGCATGTAGGCGCGGGCGATGGCGATCTTCTGCCACTCGCCCCCCGAAAGGTCGACGCCCTCGGCGAAGCGCTTGCCGAGCGGCTGGTCGTAGCCGAGCGGCAGGCGCCCGATGACTCCGTCGGCGAGACTCCGTTCGGCCGCCCGGGCGACCCTTTCGGCGTCGTCGCGCGCCGCGATCCGGCCGACCGCCACGTTCTCGCGGGCGGTGAAGCTGAAGCGCACGAAATCCTGGAAGATCACCCCGATGCGGGCGCGCAGGGCCTCGAGGTCGTAGGCGGAAAGCGGCAGGCCATCGAGGAGCACGCGGCCCTCGGTCGGGTCGTAGAGACGGGTGAGGAGCTTGACGATGGTGGTCTTGCCGGCGCCGTTCTCGCCGACCAGCGCCAGCACCTCCCCGGCCGCGAGGTGGAAGCTCAAGGACCGCACCGCCCAGGTCTCCGTGCCCGGATAGCGGAAGCCCACGTCCTCGAACACGATCCCGCTGCGGATCGGGCGCGGCAGGGCGACCGGATCGGCGGGCGAGCGGATCGCCGGCACCACGGCGAAGAACGAGAACAGGTCGTCGAGGTACTGCGCCTGGGAGGCGACCTGCGAGAAGCCCATGAGCAGGCCCTCGATCAGGCCGCGCAGGCGCTGGAAGGAGCCCGCCAGGAAGGCGAGGTCGCCGATGGAGAACTGCCCCGCCGCCGTGCGCCAGACGATGGTGGCGTAGGCGAGGTAATAGGCGAGCGTGCCGAGCGCCGCGAAGGCGCCGCCCCAGCCGGCGCGCCGCAGCGCCAGGGCGCGGTTGTCGGCCACGATCTTGGAGGCGAGCCCCCGGTAGCGCTCGGCGATGTAGCCGTTCAGCCCGAACAGCTTGACCTCCTTGGCGGATTCGACGCTCGCGCCGAGGAAGCGCAGATAATCGATCTCGCGACGCTCCGGCGTGCGCGTCCAGGCCAGCCGGTAGCCCTCGCGGTTGAAGTAGGTCTCGTTGAGGAAGGCCGGCACCAGGGCGACCACGAGGAGCAGGATCAGCCAGGGCGCGAAGGCCACGAGGCCGAGTCCGAAGGCCACCAGGGTGATGAGGTCCTGGCCCTGGCCGAAGAGCTGGAACAGGAGGTTGGAGCGGCCGGTGACCTGGCGCCGGGCCCGCTCCAGGCGGTCCTGCTGCGCGCTGTCCTCGAACTGCTCGAGGTCGAGGTCGGCGGCGTGCCGCATCAGCTTCAGGGTGGCAGCGTTGCCGTAGAGGTCGGCCACGAGGCCGTCGACCAGGGTGCTGGCGCGCCCGAGGAGGTCGGTCAGGATGGCGAGGCCGAATTCCGCCGCCACCAACCCGGCGAGGTGGCGCAGGGCCGGATCGGCGAGCCAGGCCTCGGGCCCGAGGCCGCCCGGGTGCGGCCGGGCATGCTCGGCCACGATCGCGTCGAGGATGAGTTTGGCGAGGTAGAGCATCACGACCGGCAGGCTCGCCCGCGCCAGGCGCAGTGCGAGGCTCGCCACGAGGAGGCGGGGGCTGGCGGCGTAGACGAGGCGGGCGAGGGCCGGCAGGTGGCGCAGGGCGCCGAGGCGGGCGGACAGGGCCGTCAGGGGCGAGGGGCGGTCGGGCATCGGCCGGGACCATGACCGCGCCTGCCGGTTCCGTCGATGCCGCACCCGCGCCCGCTCGCGGGGATGTCAGCCCCGGGCCGCGGCGAAGTGTTCAAGCTCTTGAGGACAGCGGGTTCGCCGGCGAGACTTCAGTTTATCGCCTATGTTAGGCATTCATCCTTTCAACAGGCGCGAGGCCGCCCTCAATGCTCAGCGGTTCAGCGGTCCTGCGGGTCGGCGTTCTCATCGTGGTGGCGGCGACCCTCGCCGGACTCGTCCAGGTCCTGCGTCCGCGCGACAGCGGCCCGGTGGACGCGCCCGTCCCCCGGACGTCCCCCGAGACCGGACGGGCCGGAACCCAGGCGGCGGTGCCGCCGGCCGTGACGCGGCCGGTCTCCCCGGTGGTGCCCGCCCCGGCGCCTCCGGCCGCCCTCCCCCAGACCACCCTGTCCCAGACCGCCCCTGCCCAGCCTGCCACGCCGCAAGCCTCGACCCCACCGCCAGCCATTCCGGCGCCTGCGCCGAATCCAGTCCCGCAGAGCTCAAGCCCGCTGAATCCGAGCCCGCCGAGCATTCCGGCGCCCTCGGCCGGCGAGGCGGAGATCGACAGTGCAGCCGAGTCGGCCGGGCCGCGCGGCATCGCGATCGTCGACCTCAACACCGGGAGCGTCGCCGAGCTGAACGGCCTGCGGGGCGGCGGCATGATCGGGCGCGCCATCGTGCAGAAGCGGCCCTACGCCTCTGTCGGCGAATTGCTGTCGAAGCGCGTCCTCAGCCGGGCGGTCTACGAGCGGATCAAGGATCAGGTCACGGTGCGCTGAAACCGTTTCGGGTAGCGCGGCGCGCCCCGGCTGCCTAAGATGCGGCTCCAGGAAGCCGAAAAGTCGCTTCGATCACCAGGGACGAGCCATGTTTGCGCAAGCCGGGGGCGTTACCTTTCGCGAGGATCTCGGCGTCGAGGAGACCACCGAGACCGACAACGTCGTCCGGTGGGACGGCGAGAAGCTCTACGTGGAGCACGATATTTACCACAACGGCCAGCTGGTTCACCGCAAGTACCGCAAGAACGTCAGCGAGGCGGTGGCCCGGGCCCTTCAGGCGCTGATCAACCAGGCGCGGCAATAGGCGCGTCGGTCCGGCGCGAGGCGCGGACGGACCGACATCGGCCTTCCCTACTTCCCGATCCAGTCGTGACCCGCCGCCACCGCCTCGACGGGGCGCGTCCAGGTCCCGGGCTGGTCGGTGGCGCCGGTGCCCAGCGCACACTGGACCATGACGCTGTCGCTCCAGCGGCCGTACTTGTAGCCCACCGCCGGCAGCAGCCCGACGCGCACGAACCCGCAGGCCTCGTGCAGGCGCAGGCTCGCCTCGTTCTGCGCGTCGATGTAGCCGATCATCTGGCGGTAGCCGCCGGCCGCGCAGGCCTCGATCAGCGCCGGCAGCAGGCGCCGGCCGATGCCCGCGTGCAGGTGCTCGTGGTGGACGTAGATCGAGTGCTTGAGGGTGTAGCGGTAGGCCGGGCGCTTGCGGAACGGCACCGCGTAGGCATAGCCCGCCACCACCCCGTCGCGGTCGGCCACGAGGTGCGGCAGGCGCTTCTTGCGCATGGCTTTCCGGCGCTTCTTCAGGTCGTCGGGGTGGAGCGGATCCGCCTCGAAATCCCCGACATCGCCGACGCCGCGCCGGATGTGGTGGGCGTAGATGTCCACCATGTCCGGCACGTCGGCATCCGACGAGGGCCGGATGACGAGGTCGGGGTCGCTCTCCGCCCGGCCCGGCATCAGCGGCTCTCGCGCATGACGTAGGTATAGAACCGGATCGTCCCGTCCGGGTCGACATCGCGAAAAACGCCCTGGATCTCGGCCTCGAAGCCCGGGAACAGGTTCGCGGAGCGCTCGAACATCTTGAAGTAATCCAGCATGGGTTTGGCCCGCTCGTCCAGCCGCTCGCCCGGCAGCACCGTGCCGATGCCCGGCGGGTAGACCAGAAGCAAGGTCGTCGCCACGCGCCCTTCCGCTTCCGCGATCGGCACGTAATCGACGTTGTTGCGGGTCAATTGCTGCACCGCCTCCTTCGGGGTCATCACCATCTCGGGGAGATGCCCCGGCTCGAACTGCTTGCGCTGGAGCGCACTGGTGCCGGCCTCGCGGTGGAAGGCGTGGAAGTCGGCGCAGAGGTCACGCAGGCGCACGCCCTTGTAGCGGTTGGGCCGGCGCCGCACGAATTCCGGCATCGCCTCCTCGAGGGGCACGTTCTCGTCGTGCAGGCGCTTGAAGGCGACCAACCCTGAGATCAGCGTGCCGGCCTTGGAGGATTCGACGCCCGGGGTGAGCAGGAAGAGCAGCGAGTTGAGGTCGTTCTTTTCCGGCACGATGCGGTTTTCGCGAAGGTACTGGGCGACGATCGGCGCGGGCACGCCGTGCGCGGCGTACTCGCCGGTGCGCCGGTCGAAGCCGGGGGTGAGCACGGTGAGCTTGTTGGGGTCGGTCATGGCGTAGTCGGGCGCCACGTGGGTGAAGCCGTGCCAGTCGGCGCCCGGCGTCAGCTCCCAGTACTTCACGTTGCTGGCAAGCTCGTCGGTGGAGAGGCTCTCCCACGGCACCCGGCCGTCCGGTCCCTTGACGGTGTCGGGCACGAAGGGGTCGAAGAACCAGCGACGGAGCGGATCGCCCTCCTTCTCCTCGAACTCGCGGCGGATGGCGCGAACCTTCTTTCGCCACTCGATGCCGAGCCGAATGGTGTCGTCCCACAGCACCACGCCCGAGCGCCCCTTCATCATCTGCGCGCCGACATCGAGGGAGGCGAACAGGGGGTAGAACGGCGAGGTCGAGGCGTGGACCAGGAAGGTCTCGTTGAAGCGCCGGTGCTCGATGCGCCGGGTCTGGCCCCGGATGTGGCTGTCCTTGGTGTGGATCTGCGAAGCCTGGGAGAAGCTCGCCAGCTGCTTGTGGGTCGATTGCGTGGCGATGATGCCGGGCGAGGTCTCGTCGAGGCCCTTGAGCCCCATGGCGAAGCGGCCGGCGAAGAGCGGGTGGAACTTCATGAAGCCCGCCCAGGCCTCGTCGAACAGGATGTAGTCGCAGAGGTGCCCGATCTTATCGAGGATCATCTGCGCGTTGTAGATCGTGCCGTCGTAGGTGCACTGCTCGACCACCGCGACGCGGAACGGACGTTCGCGCCGCCAGGCCTCCGGGTCGGTGATCAGCGGGTTGTCGCGGATCTTCTCGCGGATGCGGGTCTCGTCGAGGGCTTCGTGATACATCGGGCCGATGAGGCCGAAGCAGTTGCGGTCGGTCTCCAGGAAGACCGGGATCGCGCCGCCGAGGAAGAGCGCGCCGTGATGCGCCGCCTTGTGGTTGTTGCGGTCGAACAGCACGAGGTCGCCCTCGGCGACCAAGGCCGAGAGCACGATCTTGTTCGAGGCCGAGGTGCCGTTGAGGACGAAGTAGGTCTTCTCCGCCCCGAAGATGACGGCCGCCTCCTTCTGCGCCTTGAGCGCCGGGCCCTCGTGGACGAGGAGGTCGCCGAGATCGAGCACCGAGTTGTCGAGATCGTCGCGGAACACCGCCTCGCCCAAGTGCTCGACGAAGATGCGCCCGATCGGCGAGCGGTTGTAGAAGATGCCGCCGTTGTGGCCCGGGCAGGTCCAGAGCTGGTTGCCCTGCTCGGCGTAGTCGACCAGGGCGCCGAAGAACGGCGTCTTCAGGGTCTCGGCATACTGCTTCACACGGCTCACCAGGCCGCGGGCGATATAGTCGGGCGTTTCTTCGGCGAGGAAGATGTAGCCGTCGATGAAGTCCAGCACCTCGACGGGGATGTCCTCCAGGCGCTTCCTTCGAACCATGATCACGATGGGCATTTCCAGCCCGCGCTTGCGCATCAGGTTGATCAGCGCGGCCGCCTTGCCGTCGAGCCCGCGCTTGCCCCAGTCCACCACCATGCAGCCGATGGCGGAATCGGTCTGGACCGCGATGGCCGCGTCCTCGACGCGCCGGGCCCGCACCACCTCGAAGCCGAGTTTTTCCACCGAACCGATGATCTGCTGGACGCGCACGCCCTCCAGATCGTCTGGGTCGAAGTTCGGCGCGCACATCAGGACGGTGAAGCGGCGAAAGAAGTCCATGCGGAAAAGGCTCCCAGAGGCGTTCGGCGCACCGTTCGCGACGGGACGTGACGCTTCGATGACGATCCTGCGCCGGTCGCGGTGTTTTCAGGCTCCGCGCGGCGCGACAGGGAGCCGGCTTACGATCAGGCGCGCCGTTTGACGAGCCCGAGACGGCGGATCACGCCGTAGACCGCCAGCGCCGCGGCGCCGCAGATCGTCAGGGCGAGGAGCGAGCCGTTCTCGAACTCGCCGAGGAACAACCCCTTGGTGTTCATGCCGAACACGCCGGTCACCAGGGTCGGCGGCAGGAACAGGGCGGTGAGGATGGAGAGGGTGAAGAGCTGCCGGTTGGTCTCGGCGGCCGTTCGCCCGGCAATCTCGTCCTGCAGCAGGCGCGAGCGTTCGGACAGGACCAGCATGTCCCGGTGGAGCGAGTCGAGGCGCTGGACCACCCGGGCGGCCATGCGCACCACCGCCGCGGGCAGATCGTCGTCGGCCTCCTCGGTCTCGGATTCGAGGCGGTGGAAGACCGCGCTCAGGCCCGCGAGCTGCCGGTGCTGACGCACGGCCTGCCGGCGAATCGGCGCCAGCGGCTTCGGGTCGTCGGGCTGGTCCTCGTCGAGCATCCGGTCCTCGATGGCGTCGAGCTCGTCCGAGAACCGCCGCGCGGAGGCGTCGAGGGCGGCGGCAACGTGCCCGACGAACATCTCCAGCAGCCCCGCCGGATCGGACACGCGCCGCCCGGCCAGCACCGCGTCGCGGGCGGCCTCCGCGGCGGCCGTGGCGTGGCGCCGCCCGCTGACGAGGAGGCGCTCGCCGAGCACGCAGTGCAGCCGCCCGGCCGGCTCCTCCTCGATCCGGCCGCTGAACTCCCGCGTCCGGTCGGCGATGACGAGCCCGAGGCTCGTGCCCTCGGCCACCACACGCTGGTGGCCGTCCCGGGCGAAGGTGGCGGCGGCGAGCGCCGGCGGCCCGAGGCGCCCGGTGGCAATCGGCCCATCGAGGCGTGCATCGACGAGGTCGAGATGCAGCCAGAGGAACCCGTCCGCGACGGGCTCCGGCAGGCCGCCGCCCGTCTCCAGCAGGCATCCGCGCCCCTCGGCATCGAACGCCATGGCGAAGAGCAGGTACGGAAGGGCGGTGGCATCGGTGAGGAGGCGCTGCATGCGGGCGGCCCTGTTGCCGGCAAAGCGCCGACGGTTGCGGCGCTGGATCGCAAGTGTCGGCGACAGTGTCGTGACAGGACGCCTCTTCTGGGAGCGGTCGGAGCATGGTGACACCTTCGCCGGTCCCCGATGGTCGCGGATTACCCGCCATCGCACACTGCGTGATCGAAGCCGCACACGCGGGTCGCGTCACGAAAGGCTATCTTCGACGCCGGGCCGATCCTGGCTGTTGCCAACCGATCGCCGGAAAAGTAAGCAAAAATCCTTACCTTACGGCGGAGGCAATCATGGCGGTCCTGGTTCGCGAGCGGAGCAAGATCACAACGAAGGGCCAGACGACGGTCCCCAAAGCCGTGCGTCAGGCGCTCGGCGTGACCTACGGCGGTGAGATCGCCTACGTCGTCGATGAGAGCGGTCATGTGAGCTTGCTCAAGGCGGAGGAGACGGACCCGGTGATCGATGGGTTCCTGGGGTTCCTCGCGCAGGACATGGCCCGCAACCCGGCGAACCTTTCGGTTTTCCCCGCCGCCCTCGCTGAACGCATGGCTGCGCTGACGGCCGGGATGACCGTCGATCTCGACGCGGAGATCGACGGCGCCGTGACGCTCTGAGCCATGGTCGTCGACGGCTGGACGCTCTTCGCTCATCCTCTGTTCCTCGATCAGCTCGAGAGGGCGACGGCGGCCGTCGAGGCGGCCAAGTCGGCCGATCCGGAAGGTTATCAGGGCACGGCGCAGGCAAAGCTCCTCGCCATGCTCGCCAAGCTGGTCTTCGAGACGATTCCGTCCGACCCGACACGGCAAGCGTATCGCCAGGGCGACACGCTCGGGACATCCCGGAAGCATTGGTTCCGGGCCAAGTTCGGCAATGGCCGGTTTCGGCTGTTCTTCCGCTTCGACAGCAAGGCGAAAGTCGTCATCTTCGCCTGGGTGAACGACGAGACGACGTTGCGGACCTACGGCTCCAAAACAGACGCCTATCACGTGTTCAAGGGGATGCTCGACAGCGGCAATCCGCCGGACGAATGGACTGCGTTGCTCGCGACGTCCTCGACGGAGACGGTCGTGGGGCGGTTCGAGAAGGCCAAGCCGAAGTAGCGCGCGCGCCAAGCCCGGGTTGAACGGCGACCATCGTCAGCGGGCGATGACACGCGTTGGAATCGAACGATGGGCGTCTTCCCGCCTGAACTCACGAGTCGCAGATCGGATTCGAACGCCCCAGCAGGTCGCGCGCGCCCTCTCCCGCAGTGACTACTGTGTTCATGCATTTCAGCACGACGCGACCCTACCCCCTTTTGGGGAGGCGTTGAAGCTAGGGGTAGGCGGGTGACCCTCGGGACTCGAAGGCGAGCGGAGCCACCCCCACGCCTGGCCCCTCACCACAGGGGGGATGCGCGGAAAGATGCGTGATCGGAACACCCCGGTGGATGCCGTCACTTCGCACGCGACACGTGGCCCGGCATCGGGCTTGCTCCACCCCGTCGGAACAGCGGGGCGGCATGGTCGAGAAACTTTTCCACGCGGGCGCGAGCCTGGTTCTGCTGCTGGCGATCGCGGTGCTGTTCTCCACCAACCGGCGGGCGATTTCGCTCCGGGTGGTGCTGTCGGCGCTGGCGCTCCAGGTGGCCCTCGGCGCCCTGGTGCTGTTCGTGCCGGCCGGGCGCACGGGCCTCGCAGCGGCGGCGGGCTTCGTCCAGACCGTGCTGAACTACGGCGACCGCGGCACCGCGTTCCTGTTCGGCGGCCTCGTCGAGCCGCGGATGTTCGAATTGTTCGGCGGCAGCGGATTCATCCTGGCCCTGCGCATCCTGCCGCAGATCCTCTACGTCTCGGCGCTGATCGCGGTGCTCTACCATGTCGGCGTGATGCAGGCTGCCGCGCGCGCCATCGGGGTGGTGCTCCAACGGGTGATCGGCACCTCGCGGATCGAGACCTTCGCGGCGGTGATCACCATCGCCATCGGCCAGAGCGAGATCGCCATCGCGCTGCGCCCGTTCCTGATGGCGCTGACCTCGGCCGAGCTGTTCGCCGTGATGTCGAGCGGGGCCGCCTCCACGGCGGGCACCATTCTCGCCGGCTACGCGGCGCTCGGCGTGCCGATGGAGTACCTGCTGGCGGCGAGCGTCATGGCGATCCCGGGCGGGCTCCTCTACGCCAAGATCCTGGTTCCGACGACGGAGCCGAGCCGGATCACGTCCACGCAGGTCACCTTCGGCGAGACGCGGGCGGTCAACGTCATCGAGGCGGCGGCGGACGGCACCCAGAAGGGGCTGGCCGTGGCGGTCTCGGTGGGGGCGATGCTCATCGCCTTCACGGGGCTCATCGCCCTGCTGAACGGGTTCATGGGCTGGACCGGCGGCTTGTTCGGCCATCCGACCCTGAGCCTGGAGGGCGTCCTCGGCACGGCGTTCGCGCCGCTGGCCTGGCTGATGGGCGTGTCCTGGGACCAGGCCGGCCTCGTGGGCGGGGCGCTCGGTCAGAAGATCGCCTTCAACGAGTTCCTGGCCTACGCGCAGCTCTCGCCGGTTCTGAAGGCGGGCAGCCTCGATCCGCGTGACGCCGCGATCCTGTGCTTCGCGCTCTGCGGCTTTGCCAACCTGACCTCGGTGGCGATCCAGCTCGCGAGTCTCGGCAGTCTGGCGCCGGAGCGCAGGGCGGAGATCGCCCGGTTCGGACTGCGGGCGATCCTGGCCGGCACCCTGTCCAACCTGACGAGCGCGACGCTCGCCGGGTTGTTCATCGGCGCCTGACGGCAAAGCCGGCCAGGAGGCTGCGAAGGACCCATGCGGGGGACCTCATGCGGCGGCGAGCTTCGCCGCCTTCGCCTTGTCTCCGGCTTTCGCCCCGCCGGCCTTGGCCGGCGTGAGCGGAAGCTCGATGTCGATGTCGAGGGTCGACATGTCCTGGCCGCGGTCGAGGCGGATCTGGACCTTGTCGCTGTTCACCTCGACATGCTTGGCGATGACCGCGAGGATCTCCTCGCGCAGCACCATCACGAGGTCGGAGCCGCCGACCCCCGCCCGTTCATGGGCGAGGATGAGTTGCAGGCGGTCTCGGGCGACCGGCGCCGAACCGCGCCGGTTGAACATGTTGAGGAGGCTCATGCTGCCCTCCGGGTGAAGAGTTTGTCGAGGAAGGATTTCTTGTCGGTGGGGACCGACATCGGGACCGTATCGCCGTTGAGGCGGCGCACGGCGTCGGTGTAGGCGCGGGCCGGGGCGCAGAGCGGGTTGTTCAGCGTCACTGGGCAGCCGACGTTGGAGGCGCGCAGCACTTCCATGCTCTCGGGGATGATGGCGAGCAGCGGGATCGAGAGGATCTCGAGCACGTCCTCGATCTTCAGCATGTCGCCGCGGTCGGCCCGGGCAGGGTCGTAGCGGGTCAGGATGAGGTGCTTCTCCATGGTCTCGCCGCGCTCGGCCTTGAGGGTCTTGGAGTCGAGCAGGCCGATGATCCGGTCGGAATCGCGCACCGAGGAGACCTCGGGGTTCGTCACCACGACCGCCACGTCGGCATGCCGCATGGCCAGCGTCGCGCCGCGCTCGATGCCGGCCGGCGAGTCGCAGATCACCCAGTCGAACTTCTCGCGCAGCTCGTCCATGACGCGGGCGACGCCCTCGTCGGTGAGCGCGTCCTTGTCGCGGGTCTGCGAGGCGGGCAGCAGGTGGAGCTTGTCCAGCCGCTTGTCGCGGATGAGCGCCTGGTTGAGCTTGGCGTCGCCGTTCACCACGTTGATGAGGTCGTAGACGACCCGGCGCTCGGCGCCCATCACGAGGTCGAGGTTGCGCAGGCCGACGTCGAAATCGACCACCGCCACGCTCTTGCCGGCCTGCGCGAGCGCCGCGCCGAGGGCCGCCGTCGTCGTCGTCTTGCCGACGCCGCCCTTGCCTGATGTCACGACCAGAACTTTGGCCATATGGGCTGTCTCCTTCAGTCCAAGGATGCGAATTTGATGGCGCCGCCATCGAGCCAGATCTGCACGGGCTTGCCGCGCAGGTGATTGCCCATTTCCTCGGCCGTGCGGACGAGGCGGTCGATGCCGAGAAGCTCGGGCTCGAACTTGCGGCAGCAGATGCGGGCGCGGGGGTTGCGGGCGGCGCCGGCGATGGCCCGGCCGCGCAGCGCGCCGTAGACGTGGATGGAACCGCCGGCGAGGATCTCCGCGCCGGAGGAGACCGACCCCATCACGGTGACGTCGCCGGTGGGGTGGACGATAGACTGGCCCGAGCGGACCGACCCCTCGATGGTGAGGGAGGTGGTGGCCGGCTCCGGGGGCGCCTTCGGCGCTTCCGGCTCCGGCTGGACCGGGATCTCGATCGTGCTCAGGGGCCGCCCCTGGACGAGGAGCGGCGGGCGCCCCGGTCCGGTGAGGGACAGGGTGGTGCCCTCGATGCCGAGGATGCGGATCCGGCGGCTGCCGAGTTCGGCGAGCAGGCCGTCGAGGTCCGACGCGGCGGGTTCGAGGGCCGCCACGTCGAGGATCAGGGCGCGCCCGTCGAACAGGGTCGGCGTGCGCTTCAGCGCCTCGTCCAGATCGGCGAACCAATCGGGAAGCGGGGTTTCCGGAGCCAGCACCAAGGACTTGAAGGCGCGGCCGCGAAGCTGAACGGGTCGGCGGGGAGGGCTTGTGTCAGTCACGGGCTCTCGCGATTCCTTACCAGACCATTGATGCCCGGTATGGTTACCGCTTCGTTAACAACCCGTGCTCACGGGATTAAAGGCGCACATTTTCCAAGGCTCCGGTGATCCTGGCATCCTGGCCTCCTGTGACGCGCATGCCCCTCGGGCCGCCATCGGCAGAGTCTGCGGCGCCATCGACCTGGTCCGGATGCACGGTTAAGGCCCGCACCGCCTCGCGCGCGGGCAGAGCCATGACGTCCGGGCGCGCGGGGGCGGGCAGGCCCGCGAAGGTCAAGGCGGCGGAAAGTGTCGGGATGCGGGTCGAGCCATGGCGATCTCTCGGCCGCCCAGGCGGACGAGCCGCTGCGTCAGGATGTATCCCGATCCCGGCTTCAGTGTCCCGCGCCGGTCGGTTACCACCAGCGCATTGGACAAAGCATGGCAGGAGGCCCGATGACGTCGCTGATGTTCTTGGTCCGTGGCCCGGACGGCGCGGTTTCGCATCGGATGGAGGCCACGAAGACAGGACGCGGCCTCCGCTTCACCTGCACCTGCGCGGAAGGCGTGGACGGCGTCCATTGCGAGCACCGGATCGCCCTGCTCCTCGGCGACGCCTCGCACCTGGTGGAGGTCGACCGGGAGGCCGTCGCGGCCCTGGCGGCGCTGACCAAGGGCGCGCCACTCCTGCACGCGGTCCAGCGCCTCGCCCAGGCGGAGGCGGCCGTGGCGGAGGCGCAGCACGATCTGGACCGCGCCCGGCAGGTCCTGGCGACCATCCTGGCGGGCTGAGTCCCCGCCCGCGCAGTTCCCCCCGGCTCAGCGCCCGAAGGCGGCGCCGAGATTGGTCAGGGTCGCGGCGAGCGCGGCGTCGCGCAGGGCGGCATCCGAGCCGATATGCGGCCCGGCCTCCACGCAGGCATCCGTGTAGGCGAAGGGCTTGCCCGTTTGGGTGTTGGCGATCACGCCCCCGGCCTCCTCGCGCAGCGCGCAGTTGCGCACGGTCTGCGCGCCAGCCGCGACCGTGGGGATGGTCGGCCCGATCGGGTTGTCGAAGACGTGCTGCCCGTTCGGGTAGATCGTCATCGCCACGTCGCGCCCCGCCGCCTTCAGGCGCTCCACGTAGCCGGTGCAAAAGGCGGCCGGGTTGTAGTCGTCGGCGCCTCCGGCGAGGATACGGATCGGGCGCGCGGCGACCTCGGTGTCGCCGAGAAACGCGATGGAGCAGTCGGGATAGATCGGCAGGTAAGCCGCTGGGCGGATGCCCGAGCGGTTCCAGGCGGCATCGAAGCGGGTGAGGCTCGAATACAGGGCGGCCTGCCCGCCCCGCGAGAAACCCATGATCGCCACCCGCTCGGGATCGACGCGGGGGTGCTTGGCCAGGAGGTCGAGGGCCCGGTAGATGTCGAGGATCAGGTTGGTGCGCCCGACCAGGGCCTGATTGGTGTTGACCGAGGTGAGCCCCCGGCCGCTGAAGGCGTCGATGGCGAAGGTGGAATAGCCCTTCGCCCCCAGCATCCGCTGCCAGTACTCGATGTTCCCGCCGATGCCGCCGGAACCGTGCACCAGGATCACGGTGGGCAGGCGCTCGGTGCCGGCCCTGGCGATCCGCAGGGTGCCCGCGAGGGTGACGGGCTTGGCGCCCTCGCTCCGGCCGGTGAGGAACTGTGTGTCGGAGAGAGTCAGGCTCTCGAATGGACGGATCTCGACGCGGGGGGCGTAATCCGCGCCGGGATCGGCGTGGACCGGACCCGTGAGGCAGGCGAGCGCGATCAGCCCGAACCGGAGGTTTCTCATGGTCGGCACATCTTTCGCAGGTGGGGCGTATCTGTCGAAGGTCGGGAGAGACGTCCGGCGTCCCGGCCCCCGCGCGGATGCGGGGGCCGGGACCTTCGGCGCCGTCAGCGCGTGGTCGGCAGGAGCCAGTTCGGCAGCCACATGGCGATGCCGGGCACGAGGCAGAGGATCAGGATCGCCACCGCCATCAGGATCACGAAGGGCAGCGTGCCCCAGATGATGTCCTTCAGCGGGATGTCGGGGGCGATGTTCTTGATGACGAAGATGTTGAGCCCCACCGGCGGGTGGATCAGGCCCATCTCCATGGTGATGGTCATCACCACGCCGAACCAGACGAGATCGAACCCGGCGGCCTTGAGGGGCGGCAGGATGATCGGCGCCGTCATCAGGATGATCGAGACCGGCGGCAGGAAGAAGCCGAGCAGGATCACGAGGCCGAGGATCGTGACCAGCAGAACCCAGGGCGAGAGCTGCATCGCCACGATCGCGGCCGCCGCCGATTGCGAGATGTGCAGGTAGCTCATCACGTAGGCGTAGAGGAGCGACATGCCGATGATGAGCATCAGCATGGTCGATTCCCGCAGGGTTGCGGTGAGGATCGGGCTGACGTCCTTCGGACGCCAGACGCCGTAGATCACCGCGATCAGGCCCAGCGCCAGGAGCCCGCCGAGGCCCGCCGTCTCGGACGGGGTGGCGTAGCCGCCGTAGAGCGCCACCATCACGCCGGTGAGCAGGATCACGAAGGGCAGCACGCGGGGCAGCGTCGAGAAGCGCTGGCGCATGCTGTAGGTGTCCTCCGCCAGGATGGCCGAGGCCGTGCCGTTGCGCTCGTAAGCCACCTTCGCGGCGGCGTATTCTGCGCGGAAGCGGTAGACCGACCAGGTCGCGAACAGGCCGACCAGAAGCAGGCCCGGGCCGATGCCGGCGAGGAACAGGCGCCCGAGGGACTGCTCGGCCGCTACCGCGTAGAGGATCATGGTGATCGAAGGCGGCAGCAGGATGCCCAGCGTGCCGCCCGCCGCGATGATGCCGGCGGCGAAACCCGGCGAGTAGCCGCGCTTGCGCATCTCCGGGATGCCGGCCGAACCGATGGCCGAGCACGTGGCGGGCGAGGATCCCGCCATGGCGGCGAAGAGCGCGCAGGCGAAGACGTTGGCGATGCCCAGGCCCCCGGGGATGCGGTGCATCCAGGCATGCATGGCCGAGTAAAGGTCCTGGCCGGCCTTGGACCGCCCGATCGCCGCGCCCTTCAGGATGAAGAGCGGGATCGACAGCAGAGTGATCGAGGCCATCTCCTCGTAGACGTTCTGCGCCACCGTATCGAGGGAGGCGCCCGGCATGAAGAAGTACATGAAGGCGAGCGCCACGAAGCCCAGCGCGAAGGCGATGGGGATGCCCGCCAGCATCGCGCTCAGGGTCGCGCCCGCATAGAGGAAGCCGATGGCCGCGACGCTCATGGATGCCTCCCGGTGACTTTGGTGTTCGATGTGACGTTGGCGAGGGGATCGCCGAGGGGCCGGGTTCCCTCCGGCGTGACGCCGGGACGGCCAGGGCCGTCGAGGGTCTGCGTGTCGCGGTTGAGATCGGCGCCGAGGCCGATCTTGGGGTTCGCCCAGCCGGCCTTCTCGGCGCCGTAGAGAATCTCCTCGGCGATCTGCAGGACGAACTGGACGCCGAGCAGCGTCATGCCGCCCGCCATCAGGATGTAGGGGATCCAGAGGGGCGGGCCCCAGCTCGACTGGGAGATCTGGCCGTCGACCCAGGCCTCGTGGAGCAGGGTCCAGCTCTTCCAGGCGAAGAAGGCCACGAACACGAAGCTGATGATGTCCGCCATCAGCAGGCGGGCGCGGTTGACCCGCGGCGACAGGAGGCCGGTGAGCGCCTCGATCGCCACGTGGCCGCGCTTGGACTGCACGGCAGCGGCCGAGAAGAAGGTGGCGCCGACGATGAGGAACACCGCCATCTCGTCCTGCCAATCGGTGGGCTCGTGCAGGACGTAGCGGATGACGACGCTGTAGCTGAGCACGAGGCAGGCGCAGACCAGGGCGATGCCGCCCAGCAGCATGATGACGTGGTTGATGCGCTTCAGGGCGCGATCGATGGTGCCGAGGAGCCCCGGAATCCGGGGCTCTACCTTGGTGTGCGTCTCGGCGGCGGCCGAGGCCGCGTCGAAGGCGTGGCTCACGACACCTGCTCCGCCAGCTTGAGGAGCTCGGCGCAGCCGGCCGACTTGCCGGCGAAGTCCTTCCAGGCCGTGTCCTTGGCGATGTCGCGCCACTGGCCGAGGGTCTTCTCGTCGAGGTTCTGGACCTTGGCGCCGGCCTTGGTGAAGATTTCCTCGACCTTGGTGTCGTCCGCCTTGGCGCCGGCCTGTCCGAAGGGCTCGAGCTCGGCGCCGATGGCCATGATGAGATCCTGCTGGTCCTTGGGCAGGCGATCGAAGGCGAGCTTCGACATCATGATGGGCTCCAGCATGAACCAGTAAGAGCGCTCGCGGCCCGAGGTCAGGGCCTTGCCGAGCTCCTCCAGGCGGAACGAGATCAGACTGGTGGACGAGGTGATGACCGCGTCGCAGGCCCCCGTCTGCATGGCGGCGTAGGATTCGCTGGAGGGGATCGACAGGGTGGCCGCACCCGCCTGCTTCATCATCAGGTCCATCTCGCGCGACCCGCCCCGGACCTTGAGGCCCTTGGCGTCGGCCG
Source organism: Methylobacterium goesingense (assembly GCF_022179225.1). Taxonomy (GTDB): domain Bacteria; phylum Pseudomonadota; class Alphaproteobacteria; order Rhizobiales; family Beijerinckiaceae; genus Methylobacterium; species Methylobacterium goesingense. Next base: position 38,153 of record NZ_BPQL01000017.1, on the reverse strand, counting down.
GCGCGTAGAGGGGGCGCTCGCGGCTGGCGACGCCGCCCGCCTGCCAGACCCAGGAGACGAGGACGATGCCCTTCGATTCGAGGATCTCGGTGAGCTTGCGGCCGACCGGTGCCTTCTTCCAGGCGATGGCCTGCTCGTAGGAGCTGACCAGGGCCGGCATCAGGCCGATGTTCAGCTCCGGCACCTCGCCGCCGGCGTAGGGCGAGGGATAGAGCGAGAGGTCGAGGGCGCCCTTACGCATGGCCGCGAACTGGGCATTCGTCTTCATCAGCGACGAGCCGGGATAAACCTGCACCTCGAGGGCGCCCTTCGAGCTCTCGGCCAGCGCCATCGCGAACTTGCGACACATCCGATCGCGAAAGTCGCCCTCCTCGAGGGTTCCGCCGGGGAACTGGTGCGAGAGCTTCAAGGTGGTGGCCGCCCGGGCACGCGAGCCGAGGGACAGGATGGCGGGGGCGGCGAGGCCGCCGGCGACGAGGGCACGGCGTGTCAGCATCATGGCGCGTCTCTCCCTGGGCCGTGGCTCGGCCGCTCCGTTTTGCAGCGCAGCATTTATACTGCAGTGCGCTTTCGTTATACATGAAACGACGCCTTGTATATTTTGTCAACGCAGTTGAATAATGAATGCCGTCGGATTTTCGCGAATCGGCGGGATTGGACCGAGCCGGGATCCCAGCGCATGACTCAATCGCGCCGCCTCAGGCAGACCATCGAGACCGAAATCGTGGACGGGCGCCTCGCCCTTGGCGCGCGCCTCGACGAGACCGAACTCGCCGAGCGCTTCGGGGTTTCACGCACGCCCATCCGCGAGGCCTTGCTGCAGCTGGCGATGACCGGCCTCGTGGAGATCAAGCCCCGGCGGGGCGCCATCGTCAGCGCGCCCGATCCGCAACACCTGATCGCGATGTTCGAGACGATGGCGGAGATCGAGGCGTCGTGCGGGCGCCTGGCGACGCGCCGCCTCGTGCCGGACGACGAGGCCGCCCTGAAGGCGGCGCTCTCCGCTTGCGCGATCTCGGCCGCGGCCGGCGATCCCGAGACGTACTATGCGGAGAACTACATCTTCCACACGGTGGTCTACCGGGCCTGCCGGAACAGCTTCCTAGAGGAGCAGGCGCGCCAGCTGCATCGCCGGCTCGCGCCCTTCCGGCGCCTTCAGCTACGCGCCCGCAACCGCCTCGGCCAGTCGCTGGTCGAGCACGAGGCCATCGTCGCCGCCATCGTGTCGGGCGACGAGGCGGGCGCCTCCGACCTGCTGCGCGCCCACGTCATTGTCCAGGGCGACCGCTTCTCCGACCTCGTGGCGGGCCTGCGTTCGATCAACGCCGCCGCCTGACAGTGGCGGGATCGCCCGCCCGCACCGCATGAAGATGCTGCGCCGTAACCCAGAGTTGTCTTTAGGGATCGTGTAAGTCAATCTTAAAAGGCGCACCATTAATCGGGAGGCCCACGTTCTCGTCTCGCGGTCACCGGCCTGCCCATGCGCTTCTCACTCAAGTCGACACTGATCGGCCTCTTCGGTCTGCTGGCGATCATCACCGCGGGACAGGGCCTGCTCTCCTTGTCGAAGATGGATACCATCGGCGACCGCATGACGGTCCTGTCCGACAACGCACTCCCCTCCGTCGATGCCGCGCACGCGATGAACGCCCTGGTGATGCGGATCCGCCTCTGGCAGTTCCGCTACGTCGTCGCCGACAGCGCCGAGGAGCGGGCCAACAGCGTCGCCCAAGCCGCGACGCTGGCCAAGGATCTTGAGGGCCGGCGCGTCGCCTACAAGGCCCTGGTGAGCTCGCCCGAGGAAGGCGCCCTCTACGCCGAGGTATCCGCCAAGCTCGCCCAGATGGGGGAGGACTGGAACCGGCTCCAGGCCATCGATCCGGCCCGGCGCGACGAGGTCCTAAGCCTGTTCCGGGGACCGATGAACGCCAACTACCTCGCCACCAGCGGCACCATGCGCAAGCTCGTGACCCTCAACGGCGAGGCCGGCGAGGCCGCCAAGGCGGCGGCGCGCGACGCGCACGCGAGCGCCGTGCGTACGACCCAGGTCATGCTCGGCCTCTCGGTGCTGATGGCGCTCGCCGCCATGGCCTACACGATCCGGGGCATCACCCGGCCCCTGAGCGCGATGACGGCCGCCATGCGGCGCGTGGCGGACGGGGATGCGGAGGCCGAGATCCCGAGCGTCGGGCGGCAGGACGAGATCGGCGCCATGGCCGACACCCTCGATACCTTCCGCGCCAACCTCCTGCGCAGCCGCGCCCTGGAGGAGGAGACCCGCCTCGCCCGCGCCGGCGCCGAGGCGCAGCGCGTGGCCGCCATGCGGGCGATGGCCGATGGTTTCGAGGGCGCCGTCGGCGGCATCCTCGGCCGGGTCACGGCCGCCTCGGCCCAGCTGCGCGCCACCGCGCAGAGCATGGCCGGCACCGCCTCCGAGACGGCAAGCCAATCCAGCACCGTCGCGGCGGCCGCGGATCAGGCCGCCGCCAATGTCGGCATGGTGGCGGCGGCGGCAGAGGAACTCGGCGCCTCGGTCCAGGAGATTGGACGCCAGGTCGACGGGTCGACCCAGCTCGCCCAGCGCGCGGTGGACGAGGCGGCACACACTGCCACTCAGGTGCAGGAGCTGAGTGCGGCCGCCGCGCGCATCGGCGACGTCGTGGCGATGATCGCGAGCATCGCGGGCCAGACCAACCTGCTGGCGCTGAACGCCACCATCGAGGCGGCGCGCGCCGGGGAGGCCGGCCGTGGCTTCGCGGTGGTGGCGGCCGAGGTCAAGGAACTCGCCAACCAGACGGCGCGGGCCACCGAGGAGATCAGCGCTCAGATCGGCCGCATCCAGGGCTCGACGGGTCAGGCCGTCACCGCGATCGAGAGCATCAGCGGCCGAATCCGCGAGATCAGCGCTGTGGCGACCTCGATCGCGGCCGCCGTCGAGGAGCAGGGCGCCGCCACTCAGGAGATCGTGCGCAACGTCAGCGAGGCGGCCACCGGCACCGGCGAGGTCACGGCCAATATCGCGGGCGTCGCGGGAGCGGCCGAGGCGACGGGGGCCGCCGCCTCCCAGGTCCTGTCGTCGGCCTCCGCGCTCTCGGCGGAATCCGAGCACCTTTCGCGGGAAATGGCGCGCTTCCTCGGAACCGTTCGGGCCGCCTGAGGCCGCCTCTCCAGTGCGTCGGCGGCGACGGGCAATCATCGCCGCCTTCCAGTCCTTCCGATCTTCGGGCCCGGCGCGCCGGCCCAAGGGCCTGCGCGCCGGGCCCGTGTGCTCCGACTCAGGCCGCCGGGACCGCCTCGCGGTCGGATGTCCCGAAATTCTCGGCGATCACGGGCGTGCGCGCGCGGATATGCACCCGCATGAGGCGGGCCAGCGCCTCGCCGTCGCGGGCGCGCAGCAGGGTGATCATCTGCTCGTGTTGGGACACGGATTGTTCCCACTGTTGCGCAGTCTGATGCACCGCGTAGCGCGAGCGCTGAATGCGCCCCGACAGGCTTTCGTAGATGCCCGCCAGGGTGGCGTTCCGGCTCGCCCGCATGATGGCCTCGTGGATCGCGCGGTTGAGGGCGAAGTACAGCGCCTCGTCACCGGCCTTCCAGGCCGCCACCATGGCATCGTGGTCACGGCAGATGCCGTCGATCTCGGCATCGGTGATGATGCGGCAGGCGAGGTCGGCGGCGGTCGCCTCCAGGCCGGCGATCACCTCGATCATCTCCTCGATCTCGGACTGCGACAGGCTGGCCACCCGCGCGCCCCGATTGGGCAGCAGTTCGAGCAGCCCCTCCGTGGCGAGGATCTTGATCGCCTCGCGCAGGGGGGTGCGCGAGATGCCGAAGCGCTCGGTCAACTCGCTCTCGTTGACCCGCGCGCGCGGCTCGAGCTCGCCGGATCGAATGAGATCCCGCATCCGGTCGACGACTTCATCGTGCAGGTAGCGTCGGTTGATGCCGAGGCCCGTCTCGATCTTGTTCATGGGTCCGCGACGTCTGGAAGCAAAAGGAACAATACTCTCTCTGGTAATCCGCAGACTGCGGCCTGTCGAGGGAGTCTGGAATTATACCGCGCCTTTCGCCGGTGGTCATCCACCCATGGTCATCGGATCTCTTCATGCCAGGTGCGTCCGTCGCGCTCGATCAGCGCGATGGCGGCGGTGGGTCCCCAACTGCCGGCCGCGTAGGGGCGCGGCGGCTCGGGACGGTCGGCCCAGGCCTTGAGGAGGGAATCGGCCCAGGCCCAGGCCACCTCGACCTCGTCGCGGCGCATGAACAGGGTGGCGTTGCCCCGCACCACATCCATGAGCAGGCGCTCGTAGGCGTCGGGATAGCGCTGCTTGAAGGTCTCCTCGAAGGAGATGTCGAGGTTGGTCGGCCGCAGGCGCATGCCGCCGGGACCCGGGTCCTTGGTCATGACCTCGAGCTTGATCCCCTCCTCCGGCTGGAGCCGGATGACGAGGCGGTTGGGCTCGCGCCCGAAGGATTCGGCCGGGAAGATCGAGAACGGCGAGGCACGGAACTGCACCACGATCTCGGAGAGCTTCTGGGGCAGGCGCTTGCCGGTGCGCAGGTAGAACGGCACTCCGGCCCAGCGCCAGGACTGCACCTCGAGCTTCAGGGCGACGAAGGTCTCGGTCCGGCTGTCGGCCTCGTTGCCGAGGTCGGCCCGGTAGCCTGCCACCGGCTGGCCCGCCACGGCGCCGGCCGCGTACTGGCCGCGCACCGTCACGCTCTGCACATCGTGCGGGGTGATGGGCTTGAGGGCCCGCAGGACCTTCAGCTTCTCGTCGCGCACCGAGTTCGCGTCCAGCGAGAGCGGGCTCTCCATCGCCATCAGGCAGAGAAGCTGCAGCATGTGGTTCTGCACCATGTCGCGCAGCGCACCCGAAGTGTCGTAGTAGCCCGCGCGACCCTCGACGCCGACCGTCTCGCCAACCGTGATCTGGACGTGGTCGATCACGTCCGCCGTCCAGAGCCGCTCGAATATGGTGTTGGCAAAGCGCAGGGCCAGCAGGTTCTGCACGGTCTCCTTGCCGAGGTAGTGGTCAATGCGGAAGATCTGCTCTTCCGGAAACACCTTGCCGACGGCGTCGTTGATCGCGCGGGCCGATTTCAGGTCCTTGCCGATGGGCTTCTCCAGCACGACGCGGGACTTCTCGCCGATCAGGCCGTGGTTCGACAGGTTCTGGCAGATCGAGCCGTAGAGGTCGGGCGAGGTCGCGAGGTAGTAAGGCCGCACCTGGTCCGGGCGCTCGGCGAGCTTGGCGGCGAGATCCTCCCAGCCGTCGTCGCCGGCCCCGTCGACCGCGACGTAGTCGAGATGGTCGAGGAAGGCGGCGAGCTTGTCCTCGGCGACGTCGCCGGCCGGCACGAAGCGCTTGATCGCGTCGCGGGCGCGCTCGCGGAACGCCTCGGCGCTCATCTCCGAGCGCGAGGCGCCGATGATCCGGCTCGTGCCCGGGATCTGCCCGTCCTTGAAGCGGTAGTAGAGGGCCGGCAGCAGCTTGCGCGTGGTCAGGTCGCCGGTCGCGCCGAACACGACGCAATCGAAGGAGGCGACGGGGATGATGGTGGCCAAGGGCGGCTCCCGGAGTCCTGAGGGTCGACGGCGTCGGCATCCGAGCCGACCGATCCATCACCGTCGGGATTATACCCCTGCAGGAACCTCGCCAAGGCGGGCCGGCCACGCTGCGCCGCTCGTGCGCCTGCCCCCTCGAGCGCTCATCCGAGGATCCCCGAGGACCTCGGTCCGTTGGGTGGGGTGTTCAGGGGCAAGGCCCCTGAAGGTGGCGCGGCGCCCATGCGGGGCTCCGCCCCCGGCCCGGCCGGAGGGATGAAGCCCCTTGGACGATCGATTGTCGCAGCCTTGCGAGGGACAGCATCACAGGTCGGGTATGACCCTGACCCTTTTGGGCAGAACGCCTCGCACATGCTGGTCTACCGTATCACGAATCAGATCATAGAAGGCCCTGTAGCCATCTTTGCGTGTCGGATAGACATGGGCGGAAGAATAGGCCCAAATATCTGAAAGCTCCTGATCACTCGAGTTTCTCTCGAGCAAATCGGTGAGAAACGCTTTGATCTCTTGCCCTTCTTCTTTGCTTTTATTTTGCATGATGTATCCGACGACATCTTCCCATGTGTCGCCATAAAGATGAACGTATGGATGAAATTGACCAGTAAATTCTTTCCAAGAAATGTTCATTATCATCTCCCGCATGTCGATGTATAGGCTCGATTTTCTCTCTCCTTCGTCATCTTCATTCATCGGAAAAGCCGTGATGATGCGAAATCCACTCTCCACCGAGCGATCATGGACTATTAAGAAGCCGACGCCATAGGTCGTCCTCATGCGGATGGGCGTATCCTTCGGGATGCTCACGGCCTCTCGACCGGTCGGATAGCCCAAGCGCGACTTGATCAAAGCGCCCTCCTTCGACCCTTCTGCGACTCGCTGAACGGCGTCTCTATTCTTTTCCAGAGCCGCCCTGATGAAGGTTCTCGCAGACTCGATCGGGTCGAAGGATCCGTCCCTCATCAGCGGTGTGGTCGGCGGCAGGAGACCGAACAGTTGCCGCCGGTAACTGTCCGCGACGCGTTCGATCATCTCCGCGTCGGTCCTCCCGACATGCCGATCGACGATGTGGCGGTTGAGGTAGGGATCCTTGGCAAGCTCCGCGCCGGAGATCCGGTCCCGTTCCCGGCCCGCGACAGGCTGGATCAAGGAACCGTCGCCGGTCCGATCCGCGGTGCCGTCGCCGGCCCATTGTCCGCCCTCCCGGGTGCCGGCCGGGACGCGCGGCTGGAACGGGTTGAACACCTTGAGCGCCAGGCGCACGCGGACGAGCTTCGCCTCGACAGCGAGCGCGGCCAACTGCCAGCGAAGCGCATTCGAGGTGGTCGCCGTCAGAATCTCATGCATGCCATCCCCTGGTGCGAAAACCACCCAAGGTTGTCCGCCCCGCCTAGAAATATCAATATATTCTTATCAACACTGCAGCCCATCGGCCAATTCCGCGGGATCGCTTCGGCCGCCCGGACGACCGTCTCGGCCGCGGGTCCGTGGCGGCCGAACGGTGTGCCCCGGGTCGGATCTCTTGCCCGCGCATCACGGATCCGGGATCGCCTTCCGGAGCCGGCAGAATCGCCTGCGGGACATCCCTCGCCTCAGCGCCCCGCAGCGAACGCCCGGAACGCCTCCGCATGATCCGGGTGCCAGCGCGACAGGGCGGGGCGGTTCTCGATGATGTCGCCGGCGGCCCAGGCGATGCGGCGCTCGTCCTGCGCCCGCGTGGTCTCGTTGTCCGGGCAGAGGATGTAGAAGTCGCCGGCCTCCAGCCGCTCCAGCATGAAGCGCACAGTCTCCTCCGGCGTCCAGGCTCCATCGGGCTTCTCGGTGATCCCACGGGCTTTGGCGAGGCCCGTATAGACGAAGCCCGGAATCAGCAGGTGGGCGCTGGTGCGGCAGCCTTCGCACCCGCGCAGGTCGTGGGCGAGCGCCTCCGTCACCGCCTTCACGCCCGCCTTCGAAACGTTGTAGGGCGTGTTGCCCGGCGGCGTGGTGATGCCCTGCTTCGAGCCCGTGACCACGATGGCGCCGGGCTGCCCGCCCGCGATCATCGCCGGCGCGAAGGCCTGGATGCCGTTGATGACGCCCCAGAGGTTCGTGTCGAGGATGCGCGCCCAGGTCTCGGCGTCCGAGAAAAGCCGGCCGCCGGCCTCGATCCCGGCATTCAACATCACCACGGCGGGCGGGCCTTCGGCACAGGCCGCATCGCGCAGGGCCGCGATGTCCTCGGGGCGCCGGACATCGGTGGCGAGCGCTCGGACGGGAGCGTCCCCGGCGACGGCCGCAACCTCCGCGCGGGCGGCATCCAGCGCCTCGCCGGGCAGATCGGCGAGCCAGACCGCCAGCCCCTCGGCGGCGAAGCGCTTGGCCGCCGCCAACCCGATTCCGCTCGCCGCGCCGGTGACGACGGCGGTTCGCCCCGCCTGAAGTGCCGGATGCATGGTCATGGACTCTCCTTCCGCGCTCTGCACGCGGGCCAGAGTTAGGGCGCCCTGTGGACCACGTCAGGCCGGGACAGGAGATTGGTAACCCTCCGCGAGCATGGTTGGGGAGACACCACACGCGAGAGATCCGTGATGTATTGGCGCCACAGTGCCGACCTTCTCAAGCCGCTCACGCCCCGCGCAGCCCTGCGTGCGGGCCTGTCCTCCATGACGCTTCTCCTTGCCCTCGGTGCTACCGCCATGGGCCAGCAGGTCTCCACTCGGGCGGTCGAGGCCCCGGTAAGGGCAGCGGAGACCCCGGCCAGGACGATGCAGGAGGCGCCCGCCAGGGCGACAGCAGAGAATCCGGCCAGGGCGCCCGACACTCCCGCACGGCCTAAGATCGAGGCCCTTGTGGCGGCGCCGGCAACGACGCCGGCCATTCAGGCAATCGTGCCGGGCTCGGGCGACGCGGCGCCGCCCGTGAAGAAGTCGCGGGAGCTGCCGCCGTTGGTGGTGGCGCGGGTCTCCGCCGATCCGGTCCCGACGCTCAGCCCCTCGACCTTCCTCGATACCCTGCGCATGGCCGACCGCTACCAGGCCATGGCGGATTCCGGCGGCTGGCCGGCACTGCCCGTCGACCTCGTGATCAAGCCCGGCGCCAGCCACCCGGCGATCCCGGCCCTGCGCAAGCACCTGATCCTGGTGGGCGACCTGGCGCCAGAGGCCATGGCGGGCGATCAACTCGACGCGACCCTCGTCGTCGCGATCAAATCCTTCCAGGCCCGGCACGGCCTGCCCGAGACCGGGCTGATCGGCCGGCAGACCGTGGCGGCCCTCAACGTGCCGGCGGCGACCCGCCAGCGCCAGCTCGCCGCCTCCGCCGCGCGCCAGATCGGCTCGAACTTCGCCTATGGCGAGCGCTACGTGGTGGTGAACATCCCCTCGGCCACCGTCGAGGCCGTGGACCACGGCGTGGTGGTGCGCCGCTACGTGGCGGTGGTCGGCAAACCCGACAAGGCGACCCCGCGCATCGAGGCGCGCATCACCGACGTGAACCTCAACCCGACCTGGACCCTGCCGGTCTCCATCATCAAGAAGGAGATCATTCCGAAGATGCGCAAGGACCCCGGCTACCTCGCCCGTGAGCGCATCCGCATCCTCGGCCCCGGCGGTGTGGAGGTCGACCCCACCGCCATCGACTGGTCGAGCGAGAAGGCGGCGAACTACACCCTTCGGCAGGATTCCGGCCTGGAGAACTCCCTGGGGCAGGTGCGCATCGACATGCCGAACAAGCAGGCTGTCTACATGCACGACACGCCGTCGAAGTCGCTGTTCGCCCGCGAGGTGCGGTTCCACTCGCATGGTTGCGTGCGCGTCGCGCAGGTGAAGGAACTGGCCGGCTGGCTTCTCGAAGGCACACCCGGTCCCAACGGTTCCGGCTCGACCTGGGGCCCGATCGAGATCGAGACCAGCATCGCCACCAACGAGCGTCTGGACATCAAGCTCCCGAAGCAGATCCCGGTGACCTTCGTGTATCTCACCGGCTACGCCACCCCGGACGGCCGCGCCCACTTCCGCGACGACATCTACGGCATCGACAGCCCGGCGGTGCCGATGCCGGAGGTCGCCACCACGGGGGCGATCACGCCCAGGAAAGCGATGGTGCCCGAGAAGGCGGGCGCCGTGGCGAAGACGGATACCGGCAAGGTGGAGAGCGCCAGACCGGACACCGCCAAGTCGTCCCCGCCCAAACCGCGGGCAGCCGCCGCCGGGATCGCGCCGATCAAGTCACAGGGCGATGCGCCCATCCCACCGGGCCTGATTCCGAACAGGGCAGCCCGCCCCACCATGAACTGACTCCGGCCGCCGGCCACGAAAAACCCCGCCCGTTGAGGGGCGGGGCGCTTGGCCGATGGGAAGCCGACCTTGGGTTCAGGCTCCGGAGGGCGCGGAGATCTCAGGAATCGAGGCCGCCATCCTCGTCGATGTCCACGAGGAACACGATGTCGGCATCGTCCTCCTCGTCGTCCTCTTCCGAGTCGTCGTCGGAGGCCTTGTCGTCGTTGGAAGCCTGGGCGTGGCGGGCATCCGGCTCGTAGGGCTCGTCCTCTTCCGAATCGTCCTCCGCGAGGGCGTCCTCGAAGATCTCGATCTCTTCCTCGGTGGCGGCGCGGATCTTGAGCGGAGAGGTGCCGTTCCACAGCACCTTGCCGTCGCTCTTCATGGTCTGGATGTCGTCCTTGAAGCCATCGCAGGTGAAGAGGTCGTTGGCGACCTCCTCGGAGCCGTTGATGACCGCGATGGCCACGCCATCGATCTCGAGAGTGAACATCGCGAATCCTTATCTCTGTGGCCCGGGGCCGCTGTCCGTGTAGGGGCGAACGCCCGATAGGCCAAGGGTGAACTCGAGTAGGGCAAGGGTGAACTCGAGGGTGGTACGGTCAGGCGCCCCCGCTCGCCCGCCCGATGGCACGCTTGACCACGCCCTGCACGTCGGGGTTCGACAGGAACAGGTCGTGGTTGATCAGGCCGCCGCCGTAATCGGAGGCGTCGGCCACCCGGACGCCGAGCGCCTCCAGGCGTTCGCGGTCGGCCGCGCCCGCCCGGACGACGCCGCCCGCGATGGCGCCGGAGAGTTCCAGCGCCCGGTCCTTGGTGGAGGAGATCACCGTGACCTTGGTCACGTCCGGCCCCATGCGTTCGATGGCGCTGGTGAACAGGTCTATGTCGATGTCGGGGGCGGCGAGCACCACAGCGCCGATGCGGGCCATGGCCGCCTCGCCGGCCTCGGCCCGCAGCATGCGCAGGGTCTCCAGGGTCAGGAGCGTTCCCATGGAATGCGCGACGATGTTGATGCGCCCGCCGGAGGGCGAGTTCGCCAGTGCCTTCAGGAGGTCCTCGAAACCGTCGCGCGACCAGAGCGCGCTCTCCCGATCGTAGCCGTAATCGAAGGTGGCCGCCGCCGAGGGCCAGGTGAACAGCGCCGAGGCGCCCCGGAAGCGGATGCCGTCCGAGAGCCGGGCCGCGCTGACGGCCGCCGACTGGAAGCTCTCACGGTAGCCGTGGACGTAGATCAGTACGTCGCGCCCCAAAGCCGCCTGCGCGAAGGCGCCGGCGGCCCCCGGCCCGGTCTCGACCTGCGGCACCGCCGTCACGGCCCAGTCGCCGGTGACCACCGAGGAGACCTTGCCGATCAGCGAGCGGTCGGGGGCCGAGAGCCGGACCTCGGCGAAGCTAAGCCCGCGTCCCCGCTCGGAACTGAAGAAGGGGCTCTTCGGCGGCGCGCCGACGGGCTTGCGTGTGGTCGCCACGAGCAGGACCGGGCTGACGTCGAGGGCCGATTGCCGCTCCGGAGCCCCGCCCACCACCGTATCGCTGACGAGCCCGTCCGCCACGCAGCCGGCGAGCCCCGGCGCGAGGGCGGCCACGCCCGAGAGGGCGGCGAACCGCAGCAGGGCACGACGGGTCGGGGCTTTCGGTCGGGTCGTTCGGTTGGAGCGGATCATGTCGGGCAAGGCGATCCTGACGATGGCGGGCCGGGAGCGGCCCCGGCGTGGTGCTACCCTGTCGACGAGGATCGTGACCATGGCGCGGCGGAAGCGTGACCGTGGCGATGTGGATTGCGGGCAGAGGGAGCCCTGTGGCGGCACGCCCACAGGCGCAGCAGGCCGCGTTTCGGCGCCGCGACGGATCAAGACCGCGCGACGACGGCCCTGCCTCTCGACGAATCCCGGCAGGACCGGCAAAGAAGGCAACCATGGCCCTGTCATCCGCACCCGCCCCTGCCCTCGACATCGATGCCCTGCGCGAGCGACTGCTCGCCGGGGACCGCGCCGCCCTGGCGCGGGCGATTACGTTGGCGGAATCAAAGCGGCCCGATCACCGGGCAGCGGCACGCGGCCTCATCGACGCGGTTCTGCCCCACACCGGCACGGCGATCCGCGTCGGCATCACCGGCGTGCCCGGCGTCGGCAAGTCGACCACCATCGATGCGCTCGGCGCCAACCTGACGGCGGCCGGACACCGGGTGGCGGTGCTGGCGGTCGACCCCTCCTCCACCCGCACCGGCGGCTCGATCCTGGGCGACAAGACCCGGATGGCGCGCCTTGCCCTCGACCCCAACGCCTTCATCCGCCCCTCCCCCTCCTCCGGCACCCTGGGGGGCGTCGCCGCCAAGACCCGCGAGACCATGCTGCTCTGCGAGGCGGCGGGGTTCGACGTCATCCTGGTCGAGACCGTCGGCGTCGGCCAGTCGGAGACGGCGGTGGCGGACCTGACCGACTTCTTCCTCGTGCTGATGCTGCCGGGGGCCGGCGACGAGCTTCAGGGCATCAAGAAGGGCATTCTCGAACTCGCCGACATGATCGCGGTCAACAAGGCCGATGACGGCGAGGGCGAGCGCCGGGCGAGCGCCGCAGCCTCGGAGTACCGTGCCGCCCTGCACATCCTCTCGGCGCCGAGTTCGACCTGGACGCCACCCGTGGTCACGATCTCGGGCCTGAACAACAAGGGTCTCGACGGCCTCTGGGAGCGAATCGTCGACCACCGCAACAAGCTCACCGCCACGGGCGAGATCGCCACGAAGCGCCGGGCCCAGGACGTGAAGTGGATGTGGGCCCTGGTGCACGAGCGCCTGCATCAGCGCCTCGTCGGCTCGGCCGACGTGCGCCGCCAGACGGCGGAAGCCGAGGCCGCGGTCGGGCGCGGCGAATCTTCGCCCGCAGCCGGGGCGGAGGCCATCGCCACCCTGATCGGCCTGTAAGAGCGGATGCCCGGCGGCCTGCTGATCACCGGGTTCGGCCCCTTTCCGGGCGTGCCGCGCAACCCGAGCGCGACCCTGGCCCGCCGCATCGGCGTCCTCGCACGCCCGAAGGTCGGAGGGGCCCCGGTGCGGGTGCTGATCCTGCGCACCACCTACGCGGCGATTCCCGCGATGCTGGAACCGGCCCTGGCCGAGGCGCCGTCCGCGATCCTGATGCTCGGTGTCGCCTCCCGCGCTAGACGGGTCCGGGTCGAGATCCAGGGCCGCAACCGCACGAGCCGGCTGTTTCCCGATGCCTCCGGCCGGATCGCGGCACGCTCGACCCTTGAGCCGGACGGCCCGGCCGCCCGGCGGTCACCGGCGGCACCCTTCGCCCTGGCGAGCCTGCGCAGAAGCGGCATCGCCGCGATCCCCTCGCGGGATGCCGGGCGCTACCTCTGCAACGCCACCTATTTCCGCGCCCTGCGCGAGGGCCCACCGACGCTGTTCGTGCACATCCCCCTCCCGCCCCGGACCCGGCGGCCGGCGAAGGCCTCCGCGCGACCGCAGCGCCAGACCTTCGCGGAAACCCTCGCCCGAGCCTGCGCGGAGGTGGCGCGCGGCCTCGTGGTGCGGAGCCGCGCCGGGGGCCGATAGGAGCGCGACGCGCTCGTTTGCCGGCACGGCAAGATTTTCACGCGTGGCCTTGGTCCCCTTCGCGCCGTCGGACGTTCTGTGAACGTCGGATGCGGGCCGACCTCGGACGGGCAGCCCGCATCACCCGCGTTCAGGAGAGAGACCATGGTCGATACGGATCGCATCGTCGGCGCCGCCAAGGAACTCGGCGGCAAGGTGCAGGGCGCCGCAGGCGACCTCACGGGTTCGTCGCGCAGCTCGGTCGAGGGCCGCTACCGCGAGGCGGAGGGCCGCGCCCAGGATATCTACGGCCAGGCCAAGGATACGCTCCGGGATGTCGCCGACAACGTCCAGGATTACGCCGGTGAAGCCTATGATCGCGGCGGCCATTACCTTCGCGATGGGGGCCGCGCCGTCGGCAGCCGCGTCGAGGAGAACCCGTTCATCGCTCTCGTGATCGCGGGCGCCGTGGGCTACGGCCTCGCGCTGCTGCTGCACGGCCGGCGCTGAACGAACGAGCGCGTCCGCCCGCCTGACATGCCGGACCGATCCTCCGCCCCGCGCGGGGTGGAGGACCGGTCCGATCAGGGACCGCGCCGGTTACTGCGCGGTCCAGCCGCCATCCATGGCCATGTTGGCTCCGGTGATCTGGCTCGCCGCGTCGGAGGCCAGGAACACTGCGAGCGCGGCCACCTGATCGATCGTCACGAACTCCTTGGTGGGCTGCGCCTTGAGCAGCACCTCGTTGATGACCTCGTCCTCCGTCATCCCGCGGGCCTTCATGGTGTCGGGGATCTGGCTCTCCACCAGGGGCGTCCAGACATAGCCCGGCGAGATGCAATTGACCGTGATGCCGTGGGTGGCGAGTTCGAGGGCCGCGGCCTTTGAGAGGCCGACGAGGCCGTGCTTGGCTGCGACGTAGGCCGACTTGAACGGCGAGGCGACCATCGAATGGGCCGACGCCGTATTGATGATTCGGCCCCAGCCACGCTGCTTCATGCCGGGAATCGCCGCCCGCATGGTGTGGAAGGCCGAGGACAGGTTGAGCGCCAGGATCAGGTCCCACTTCTCGACCGGGAAATCCTCGATCGGCGAGACGAACTGCATGCCCGCATTGTTCACCAGGATGTCGAGCGAGCCGAAGGTCTCTTCGGCAAGCTTGACGAAGCCCTCGATCTCGGCCGGCTTCGTCATGTCGGCATTCGAATGGATCGCCCTGACGCCGAAGGTGGACTCGATCCCGCTGCGCGCCGCCTCGATGTCCTCCGGCTTGCCAAAGCCGTTGAGGACGATGTTGGCGCCTTGGGCCGCGTAGGCCCGTGCCATGCCGAGGCCGATTCCGCTGGTCGAGCCGGTGACGGCGGCGGTCTTGTTCTTCAGGGTCATGGGCAAGCTCCGTTCAGGACGTCGGGTTCGTGCGTGCGCGCTGCGCTCGGCATAACCCGGAACGCGGTCCGGTCGCACGCCGGATAGAGGTCGTGCCGACCACAACACCCAGAATGGCGCCCCTGGCCAGGGCTTGCAGCCCATCCGGGCGACGCGGACCCGCACTCTGTCACGGGCCTCAATCCGGGGCGGGTGGTGGAACCGGGTCCGCACCGCTAAGCCGACGCACCCCTGCGGCCCGGATCGGAGACCGGAACCATGACCGGTACGATCCTGCTGGCGCTTCTGCCGATCGTCCTCCTCATCGGCCTCGGCGCGGCCCTGCGTCGATCGCGCTTCCTCGGCGAGGCGTTCTGGCCCCAGGCGGAAAGGCTCGGCTACTACATCCTGCTGCCGTCCCTCTTCGTCCACGGCCTCGTGACCGCGCCGTTGGAGGGCATTCCCATCGGGGCGCTCGTCACCGTGCTGGTGACCTCGACGCTCCTGGTCGCGGGCCTTCTCCTCGCGGGCCGGCGCTTCCTGAATCTCGAGGGCGCCGCGTTCACCTCGGTCTTCCAGGGCGGCGTCCGGTTCAACAACTACGTCGGCGTCTCCGTGGCGGCCGGGCTGTTCGGCGCCCAGGGCATCGCCCTGGCGGCGGTGGCCAACGCCGCCATCGTACCCACCGTGAACATCCTCTGCGTCCTCGTCTTCGCGCGCTTCGGCGCCCTCGGCCGGCCCTCGCTGGCCGGGCTGCTGCGCCTCCTTGCCTTCAATCCGCTGGTCGTGGCCTGCCTCGTCGGAATCGGCCTCAAGTCCGCGGGCCTCGGCCTGCCCGGAGGCATCGCGCCGGCGCTGCGCGCCCTGGGTCAGGCCTCACTCCCCCTCGGACTGCTCTGCGTCGGTGCGGCCCTCGATTTCGGCACGGCGCGAGCCTGGGTGCGGCCCGTGCTCGTGGCATCGGCGGCCAAGTTCATCGCGATGCCGCTGGCGACCCTGGCGGCCTGCCTCGTCCTCGGCCTCCACGGCCCCGCCGCCGCCACGGCCCTGCTGTTCCAGGCCCTGCCCACGGCCTCGTCCTCCTACATCATGGCCCGGCAACTCGGGGGCGACGCGCCCCTGATGGCGGGAATCACCGCCGTGCAGACCGTCCTGGCGGGCCTGACCATGCCCCTGGTCCTCATCGGCCTGCTCGACCTCGTCGGATGAGGGGGACGCGCCGGGACAATCGCGTCCCTCGGTTGACACCTGCCCGTCCATCCCCAACACCCTGCGCCCGCGCGGCCCCCGCTGCCGCGCCATAGGCCCGACACGATCTGCGTCAGAACGGTCGCGCGCCCGCCGGACCACCCGGTGCCGCGACCGAGCACGAAATGGACCCCTCGATGACGGTGATGCGCACCTACCTGGATTTCGAGAAGCCCGTCGCCGAACTCGAGGCCAAGGTCGAGGAGTTGCGGGCGCTGGGCGCACGCGACGGCGCCGTCTCGATCAGCGAGGAGGTCGGGCGCCTGGAGGCGAAGGCCGCCGCCGCGCTCTCCGACATCTACGCGGCCCTCACGCCCTGGCAGAAGACGCAGGTCGCGCGCCATCCGCAGCGGCCGCACTTCATCGACTATTGCGCGGGCCTGATCACCGAGTTCACCCCGATGGCGGGCGATCGTGCCTTCGCGGAGGACGAGGCGATCGTCGGCGGGCTCGGGCGCTTCAACGGACGTCCGGTCTGCGTCCTCGGCCAGGAGAAGGGCTCCACCACCGAGACGCGGCTGCGGCACAATTTCGGGATGGCCAAGCCCGAGGGCTACCGCAAGGCCGTCCGCCTAATGGAGCTCGCCGACCGCTTCCGGCTGCCGGTGCTGGCCTTCGTGGACACCGCCGGCGCCTTCCCGGGCATCGAGGCGGAAGAGCGAGGCCAGGCCGAGGCCATCGCACGCTCCACGGAAGCCTGTCTGGCGCTCGGGGTGCCCAACATCGCCCTCGTCATCGGCGAGGGGGGCTCGGGGGGCGCCATTGCGCTCGCTACGGCCAACCGGGTGCTGATGCTGGAGCACGCCATCTACGGCGTGATCTCGCCCGAGGGCGCGGCCTCGATCCTGTGGCGCGACCAGGGGCGCGCGGCCGACGCGGCCACCGCCATGAAGATCACCGCGCAGGATTTGCTCCGCCTCGGCATCATCGACACCATCGTTCCGGAGGCTACGGGCGGTGCGCATCGCGGTCGCGAAGCGGCCATCGCGGCCGCCGGGGCCGCCATTCAGTCAGCCCTGACGGAGTTCGACGGCTTGAGTTCAGACGAAATCCGCGACCGGCGGGCGACCAAGTTCCTCGAGATCGGCCGGAAGCTCTGATCCATCCTGCCTGCGGCAGCATGACGCGGTCGAGCGAAGGAACCAAGTTGGCATTCGTTAGGATGCGGTGTCTAGCCTGATCGCCGGCGCGGCGGGCCCTTCAGTCACCGGAAAGTCGTTGGTACTCAATCGCTTCCGTTGCCCTAAGATACCCGCCGGATGGCGATCACGGGCTTTGCGGCAAGAGCGCGTCCGCACCCCCGCGATGACCGCAATCCACATCAGGCACGCTGACCATCGAGCGTCGCCTTGCGGTAACAACCGGGTAAGTTTAACCAAGCTAAGGGGTTGGGGAGTGGCGTTCGGCGGGAAAATCCTGCCGACGTGTGACTGAGGACGGGGTTCCCCATGGCTATGCGCCCGCTCGTGGCCGCCGCTTTCGCTGTGCTCGCTCTCTCGCTCGGCGCATGCCAGGACGGATCGACCGGCGGCGTTCCCCTCCGTGCTCTCGCGCCCGTCCCCCAGAAGACCCTCGCGCTGATGGCGCACAAGGGCATGTCCCAGAACGATCCGATCCTGATCCGCGCCTACAAGCGGGAAGCGGAGATGGAGGTGTGGAAGCGCGGCACCAACGGCCAGTACGCGCTCCTGAAGACTTATCCGATCTGCCGCTGGTCGGGCCAGCTGGGTCCCAAGACCAAGCAGGGCGACCGGCAGGCGCCGGAAGGCTTCTACACCGTGACGCCGGGGCAAATGAACCCGAACTCGGCCTACTATCTCTCCTTCGACACCGGTTACCCCAACGCCTACGACCGGGCGAACGGACGCACCGGCAACTACATCATGGTGCATGGCACCTGCTCGTCATCGGGTTGCTTTGCCATGACGGACGAGTCGATGGGCGAGATCTACGCCCTGGCGCGCGATTCCTTCGCGGGCGGCCAGCGTGCGTTCCAGTTCCAGTCCTACCCGTTCCGGATGACACCGACGAACGTCGCAAAGTTCCGTAACGACCCGAACGCGCCCTTCTGGAAGAATCTGAAGGAGGGCTCCGACTACTTCGAGGCCCTTCGCGAGGAGCCGCGCGTGGGCGTATGCGGCTCGAAATACGTGTTCGGCGGCGCGGATGCCGCGGCGGGCTCGTGTACGCCGAAGGTCGAGCCGATGGTGGCGGAGAAGCGCGATCGCGACAACCGCGAGATCGCCGAGCTCATCGCCAAGGGGACGCCGGCCACCCGCCTCGTCTACGACGATGGCAGCCAGAATCCGGTATTCCGCGGCCAGCAGACGCCCGCCGATACCCTGACGTTCGCGAGCCTCGGCAAGCCAGAGCCCGAATTGCCCTACAATCCCAAGGACTACGCCCAGCACAAGCTCGGCGAGGTCAGCCGGCCCGAGAGCCTCGCCGCCGGCGAGCGCGAGATCGAGGTCGACGCCAAGGGCCGTCCGGTGATGATGGCGGCGGCACCGATTCCCACCAAGGCCGCCGCGGCCAACCTGGAACGGAGGGGTTCGTCGCCCGCCGCGAAGCCCGAGCCGATCGTCGCGGAGCCGGCCAATCTTTCGCCCGCCAAGCCCGCCCGGGTCATGGTGGCCGACGCCGATGGCGACCCGGCCGCCTACAAGAAGGTCCTGGGCAATCTGTTCAGTAACGGTACCCCCGCGACGCCGGCCGCCGACGCGGCGACCGTGCCGGTGGTGGCCGGGGCGCAACCGGCCAAGCTGGAGTTGAAGCCGGACGCGAAGGCGTCCCACGCCGCCGCCGCGAAAGCCGCACCGGTGAAGTCCGCCCATGTCGCCACGGATAAGGACAAAGTGGCGACCGACGACAAGCCGAAGCCGGCCAGTGACGTCAAGGCGGCCAGCAAGTCGACTCAGAAGTCGGCGGCGGCGACGGCCGGGCCGGCGTCTCCCAAGACCACCGGCTCGACGACCCCGAAGAACTGAAGCGACCGGCGCTTCATCCCCTTGCGTCACGACGCTTTCCTTGCCGAAGGGGCATCCGCTCCGGCGAATGGGATACCCTAGCGGGCCCCGAGCAGCATCGCCCCGAAGCCGACGAAGATGGCGCCGGTGACTCGGTCGAAGGCCCGCTTCAGGGCCGGACGGGTCAGGGCGCTCGCGAGGCGGCGACCGCCCAGGGCGTAGACCCCGTACCAGAACAGCTCCGCGCCCGCGAAGGTGACGACCAGAATCGCGAATTGCGGGCCCTGCGGCCGGGCGGGATCGACGAATTGCGGCAGGAAGGCGCTGGCGAACAACAGCAATTTGGGATTGCTCAGGCCGATCAGAAGCCCGTCGCGATAAAGGCGCGCTGAAGAGAATGGCGCCGGGCCGGTACCACCCGAGGCGGTGACGGGGGCATCGTCCCCGCGCCAGGCCCGGACCCCGAGGACGACGAGATAGGCGACGCCCGCGTAGCGCAGGATGTCGAACAGAACGGGCGAGGCCATGAGCACGGCGCTGAGGCCGGCGGCGGAGGCCAGGAGCACGAGGATGACGGCGCTGAGGCAGCCCGCCATGGCGGCAAGACTGCGCCGGAGTCCGACCCGTAGGCTGCGCGTCAGGATGTGGAGCATGTTCGGTCCCGGCGTCCCCGAGAGGACGAAGACGGCGCCGAGGAACAGCCACCAAGTCTGAAGGGTCATGCGGTCCGACGGATCACGGCAGGCCGGATCCCGGAATGGGCCGGCAACTCCTTCTCCTATACCCGCAGGAGCGGCAGGAACCGCACCGAATCGCGCCGGGCAGACCTGCACGCATGGCAAGAAAAAAGGGCCCCGTGAGGGACCCTTCTCGAACTCGATCAGGCTCAGCGGCCGATCACATGCGGCGCATCATGCGGCGGTGCATCATCCGACGCTCCATCCGGCGGCGCTCCATGCGACGATCCATCCGGCGGTCCATGCGACGCTCCATCATCCGGCGCTCCATGCGGGTCATCTGCACGGTGGACACGGTCTCGGGAGCAGTCACACCCATCGGCGCGCCGGGCGCGGCGGAGGCGGAGGTGGCGAGGCTGGCACCGCCGAGCGAGGCGAGCACGGCGAAGGCAAGGGTCAGTTTCCTCACGAGGGAGTCTCCCATTCTCTTTCTGTCCGAGCGCGGCACCCGGGCGGTTCCGCCGGCCAGGAGGCCGGGAACCCATGTCGCGCACCGGAGTGAGCGGCGGACCCCGTTCCGGTCCACCGCTGATAACCCGCGAGTCAGAGATTCGTTTCCTCGAAAGCGCGGACCCACTCAGCACAAATTCCTGAGCGCACGATGTCGTCGAGGGTAAATTCCACCACCGGGATCGGCATCATCCGGCTCTTCACCAGATGGATCACGGTGCGCAGGCCCGAGGTCTCGCGAAGATCCGTTTGGGACACGTCCCCGTTGATGATCACCTGGCAATCGTCTCCGATGCGGGTGAGGAACATCTTGATCTCGGCGGTGGTGGTGTTCTGCGCCTCGTCGAGGATCACGAGGCAGTTCTTGAAGGTGCGCCCGCGCATCACCTCGAAGGGCACCACCTCGATGTCGCCGGTCTTGACCGCGATCTCGAAGGCGGCCTCGCCCATGCGCTCCTTCATGGTCTCGGTCAGCGGTGCGACCCAGGGGGCGATCTTCTCTTCCAGGGTTCCGGGGAAGAAGCCCAACGAGCGGCCCGAGGGCACGTTGGGCCGGGTGATGATGACCTTGCCGATCCGGCGCTGGCGTAGCTGGTCGGCGGCGCGGGTGCCGGCGATGAAGGTCTTGCCGGTGCCGGCGGGGCCAAGGACGATAACCTGTTTGTGAAGGGCGAGCGCGTCTAGGTATTGCGCCTGGCGGTCGGTGAGCGGCTGGATCGGGCCCAAGTTACGTTCTTCATCGAAGCGTGTCTTGTGCGGCCGGACCGTACGGTCCTCAACGAGTTCAAGTCGTGTGCGGCGTCTCTTCATCGATCAACACTCCAACCGGACTTGCCAACCTGGATTTAATCTGAGCCTGACTTGTTGAACCTGTTTCGTGACATCCTCGAACCGATCTGTTTCGGCGATCCTTCCTACTTCGCCCGCTTGACAGCCAATCCGGAGACCGCCCCCGAGTTCCGGGCGGCGCCGTCAAGGCTGTGGATACACACGACGGCCCCGATGACCGCGAGACCGCCCGTTGCACGCACCATGCCGCGCGCCGCGCGACAGGGGCGTGACAGCGACTATTCTTGGGAATGATGAAAAAGTCTGCGCCGATGCTGCGCCGCGGCAGAAATCGCGCGGCGCCGGCCGATTGCCGGGTCCTGTGTCGAAGAAGACGCGGTCCGCATCCGGCGACGCCCTCCGCAGCCTCCGGCGCCCCGCGATCAGGCCGCCTGGATGAAGCTGTCGAGCACCATCTTCCGGCCGGCCTTGTCGAAATCAACGGTAAGCTTGTTGCCGTCCACACCCGCGACGGTGCCGGGGCCGAACTTGGTGTGGAACACCCGCATGTCGACGCTGAACGCCGAGGGCGCCCCCGTCGACTTGGCGATGAGCTCGCCCTCGATCTGGCGCGGGCCGCCGCGATTGGTCGGCGTCCGGTTACCGACCCCGTAGCCGTTGGCATTGCCGCTCTGCGCCGTGTTGGCCTGGGCCCGCTGCCAGCCCGGCGTGCCGTAGGAGGAGCCGAAGGGCGTCGGGTTGCGGTCGAAGCGCGAGGCCCCGGCCGAGAAATGGGCGGGGGCGTCGAGCACATCGACGCTGTCCTCAGGCAGCTCGTCGATGAAACGGCTCGGCACTGTGGAGGACCACAGGCCGTGGATGCGCCGGTTGACGGCAAAGGACAGCTTGGCGCGCTTGCGGGCGCGGGTCAGGCCCACATGGGCGAGGCGCCGCTCCTCCTCGAGGCCGGCGCGGCCGCTCTCGTCCAGCGCCCGCTGGTTCGGGAACAGGCCGTCCTCCCAGCCGGGCAGGAACACGGTGTCGAATTCCAGGCCCTTGGCGGCGTGCAGGGTCATCAGCGAGACCCTGTCGGCCCCCTCCTGCTCGCTGGCCTCCATGACGAGAGAAACGTGCTCCAGGAAGGCGGCGAGATCGGGAAACTCCTCCATGGAGCGCACGAACTCCTTGAGGTTCTCCAGGCGCCCGGCGGCGTCGGCCGACTTCTCCTTCTGCCACATCTCGGTGTAGCCGGATTCCTCCAGGATGGTCTGGGCCACCTCCGAGTGCGGCTGGCTTCCCACGAGGCGCGACCACCGTGAAAAGCTCTCGACCAGGGCGCGCACGCCGGAGCGGGCGCGGGGCTTCAACTCGTCGGTCTCGACCACGAGGCGGGCGGCCTGGAGGAGCGGCACCCCTTGCGCGCGGGAAAATGCGTGCAGCGCCTGCAGGGTCGCGTCGCCGAGGCCGCGCTTCGGGGTGTTGAAGATGCGCTCGAAGGCGAGGTCGTCGGAGGGGTTGGCGGTGACGCGCAGGTACGCGAGCGCGTCGCGGATCTCGGCCCGCTCGTAGAATCGCGGGCCCCCGATGACCCGGTAAGGCAGCCCGAGCTGGACGAAGCGGTCCTCGATCTCGCGCATCTGCGCGGAGATCCGCACCAGCACGGCGATCTCGGAGAGCGGGTGCTGCTTGACCTGCAAACTCTCGATCGCTTCGGCGACCTGACGGGCTTCCTCCTCCGAATCCCAGGCGCCCGACACGGTCACCTTCTCGCCCGCCACGTCCTCGGTGCGAAGCGTCTTGCCCAGCCGCCCCTCGTTCTTCGCGATGAGGCCGGAGGCGGCGGCGAGGATGTGCCCGGTGGAACGGTAGTTGCGCTCGAGGCGCACCACCACGGCGCCGGGAAAATCGTGCTCGAAGCGCAGGATGTTGTCGACCTCGGCACCGCGCCAGCCGTAGATCGACTGGTCGTCGTCGCCGACGCAGGCCACGTTGCGGTGGCCCTGCGCCAGCAGGCGCAGCCAAAGGTACTGGGCGACGTTGGTGTCCTGGTACTCGTCGACCAGGATGTAGCGGAAGCGTTGCTGGTAGTTTTCCAGCACGTCCGGGTTCTCGCGCCACAGCTTGAGGCACAGCAGCAGGAGATCGCCGAAATCGGCGGCGTTCAGGGTCAGGAGCCGGGCCTGATAGGCGGAATAGAGCGCGCCGCCCTTGCCGAAGGCGAAGGCCTGGGCCTCGCCCGGCGGCACCTGCTCGGGCAGGAGGCCGCGGTTCTTCCAGCCGTCGATGGCCGAGGACAGGGCGCGGGCCGGCCAGCGCTTCTCGTCGATGTTCTGGTCGACGATGACCTGCTTCATCAGGCGCAGCTGGTCGTCCATGCCCAGAATCGTGAAGTCCGAGCGCAGGCCCACGAGCTCCGCGTGCCGGCGCAGGATCTTGGTGCCGATGGAATGGAAGGTGCCGAGCCAGGGCATGCCTTCGCCCGCCGGGCCGATGAGCCCGCCGATGCGGTGCTTCATCTCGCGGGCGGCCTTGTTGGTGAAGGTCACCGAGAGGATGTCGAAGGGCCGCGCCTTGCCGGTGGCGATGAGGTGGGCGATGCGCGTCGTCAGCACCCGGGTCTTGCCGGTGCCGGCCCCGGCCAGCACGAGAACCGGCCCGTCCGTCGCCTCGACGGCGCGGCGCTGCTCGGCGTTCAAGCCCTCGAGGTAGGGCGAGCCCTGCGGCCGCAGCGAGGCCATGGCGCGGGCGGCGATGGAGGTCGGAGCGGCGTCGGAGGCGGATGCGCCGGCCGCGTCGGAGTGCTGGGTCATCCCGCATCCCTGGACCAAAACGCGAACGGCGTCGAGGGTGGGATGCGTTCCGGGGGCGGCGCCATCCGGCGTAGACGCCCGCCTGAGTCCGCAGGCGGGGCTGCCTCAGAAGGACAGCCCCCAAGGTCGCGGTCACAGTCGCGGCCGCAGGGTCGCCCGTACGGGGATCCCACGCCGGTCGTCAGGCGGAAGCCGCGAACTGTCCGGCAAGATCGCGATAGGACCGCAGGGGCCGGCCCAGCCGCGCGGTGAGGCGATCGACGTCGCCGGTCTCGGGCCGCATCCCCAACTCCAGGAAGCGCTCGCACATCAGGCGCATATCGAAAGCCATCCAGGCCGGCATGTGCTGTTGCCGGAGGTTCCGCTCGAAGGCTCCGGTGTCGTCGCCACCGTAAGCGACCGGCCGGTCCAGGACCTCGGACCAGATGGCGGCGACGTCCGGACCGGTCAGCGTCTGGGGGCCGACGAGGTTGATCCGCTCGAAGGGAAGCGGCGTTCCGGCCCGCTCGCGGCGGATCAGTTCGAGGGCCGCGATCTCGCCGATGTCGGCGGCATCGATCATCGCGAGTCCCCGGGTCCCAATCGGCATCGGGTAGACGCCGTGGCCGAGCACGACATCCTTGATCGTCAGATCGTTGTTCATGAAGTAGGCGGGACGCAGGATCATGGCGTCGAAGCCCATGCCCTCGATCATCCGCTCGACGCCGAACTTGCCCGCGAAATGCGGCACGTTCACGTAGAGGTCGCTGTGAATCACCGACAGGTAGACGATCCGCTCGATCCCGGCCTCGCGTGCGAGGTTCAGAGCGATCAGGGCCTGCGTGAATTCGTCGGGCACCACGGCGTTCAACAGGAACAGGGTGGAGACGCCCGACAGGGCGTTGCGCACGGAATCCACGTCGATCAAGTCGCCCTGGATCACGGCGACCTCCCCAGGCAATCGCGCCTTCGAAGGCTCACGGACCAGGGCGCGCACGTCGGCGCCGCGCTTCACAAGTTGATCGACGACGTGGCGTCCGACGGTACCGGTCGCGCCGGTGATGAGAATGGTCATCGGAGTCTCTCCAGGTTTGCCGTGAGCGGCATCCCGAAGATGCGCGATCCGGGAGACGTCCTGTTAGGATAGACCGTCTCACTGGTGGAACACATGGATCTCGTCGCCCTCGCCGATTTCAACCTCGTCGCTAGGCATGGCGGCTTCGGACGGGCTGCCCGCGCCGCAGGGCGGCCGAAGGCGACCCTATCGCGCCGTGTCGCGGAGCTGGAGGCCGACCTCGCGCTGCGCCTCTTCGAGCGCGGTGCGCGCACCCTGAAGCTAACCGAGGAAGGCCGGGCGCTCCACGAGCGGACGCGGGTCCTGCTGACGGAGATCGACGAATTGGCGGCGGCCATCGCCACGGGCGGGGATAGGCCCCGGGGTCGGCTGCGCATCAGCGCGCCCGTGCTGTTCTCCCAGACCGCGATGGGCAAACTCTCAGCGGGGTTCGCCTTGAAACATCCCGATGTCCGGCTGGAGGTCACCACGGAGGACCGTGCCGTCGACATGGTGGAGGAAGGCTACGACCTCGCGATCCGGGTCAATCCCGACCCGGATGCGAGCCTGGTCGGCCGCATCTTCCTGCGCGACCGGCTGGTCGTCGTGGCGGCGCCGGGCCTGCTCCTGCCGGCGCACGGCGCGACGGCGCCGGCCATCGTACGCGGGCCGATGGAGGGCCCGATGACCTGGACCATGACATCCTCCGCCGGACGGTCCAGCATCGCCGCCGATCCTGTCCTGAATCTGCCGTCGCTGATGATGGTCCGCGATGCGGTCCGAGCGGGCGTCGGTGTCGGGCGCCTTCCCATCTCCCTCGTCAAACAGGATCTGGCCGCCGGAAGGCTGGTCTCGTGGGGCGACCTCGACGAACCGGACATCGCCCTCTGGACCCTCTATCCGTCGCGGCGTCTGCTGAGCGCGCGCGTTTCCGCCTTCCTCGACCATCTGAAGGAGGCCTTCCCGATGGGAACCGCCGACGAGCTCGCCGCGCATATCGGCGGATGACGGGATGGATTCCCGGCGCCCGGTCGGCGCTTCAATGGCCCGATCCGAGGTCGGGCGTCTCCCGCCCGCTCGATGGCCTGTCTCGCGGGAACCCGCCTTCCCACCGGCGCGTCGCCTCACCAGATCAGGATCAACCCCCTTCACGCAAGGACGACCCCATGCGCGCCTCCCCCACCCTCTTCATCACCGCCCTCGCGCTGCTCGCCGCCGGCCCCGCCCTCGCCCAATCCTCGAACGGCGCCATCAACAGCCTCAACGCCACCAACGACCGGCTCTCCAACCGCAGCGAAATCCGCGGCATCGAGCAGCGCCAGCAGTTCAACAGCAACCAGACCCGGATGCAGATCGAGCGCGGCGACCTGTTCCGGCCGAACGCGCCCGCCGCGCCGATCGTGGTTCCGGGTCGGCGTTGAGCCTGCCGCACCCCGGCGGCCCCACGGCCGACCGGGGGACGGCGGGCCACCATCAGAAGCGGGGGCCCTGGCTGTTGCCATGAGCCCCCAGCCCAACGCCCGTATTGGCGCTGCGCCCGGAACCGCCGCCCATGTTGCCCATCCCCCCGTAGAGGCTGCTCACACCCTGGCGTTGGATGATCCCCAGGGGGTCGCGTCGCAGGTCGGCCCGACCGCGAAGGCCGGGGGCCGGCCAAGTCTGCGCTTGCGGAGGGGGACGATATCCCGGAGACTTGCCTTTTTTACGAGCACTCACATCCGAAACAGACAGCGCGACAACCATCATCGCCAGCGTGAAAGCTGATATGATGCGCATTTTGTTTAATCCTTATGCTTTTTTGCGAACATAAGGATAGACGACTATTCGACCCTGCCCATTCCGAGCGCTAAATGCACATTCCGCATGCAAGTGTTCCGACGCACCTCGGCGACGGGACGGACGGAGGGCGATCGACGCGGCGACGGTTTGACCCGCCCGTTCGGGCACGCCCGCCCCTCCGGCCCGCGCGCGCCGGAACGGAGGCGCATTCCGTGTCCGGTGTGCTATGCCGCAGCGGGTTCAAGTAACGAGGCGGAACAGTAACGGTGCGTGACCTCCTGACCGCGCTGGCGGGCGGCGTCATCCTGCTCCTCGTGGCGGCGCTCGCCGTGCCGCCCTTCGTGGCCTGGGAGGGCTACCGCGGCACCCTCGACCGGACGATCGCGCGCTCCCTCGGGGTCGAGGCCCACACCGAGGGGCGCATCGGATTACGCCTGCTGCCCTCCCCGCGCCTGAAGCTCGACCGGCTCCGGCTCGGCCCCGGCGCCACCGAGAAACCGGGCGGCGAGACGCCGGGCCTCGATCTGCACTGGGTCCGGGCGGAGGTCGCCCTGGCACCCCTCCTCAAGGGCGAGGTCCGCTTCACCGAGACCCGGATCGGCCGGGCCGAGGTGAAGCTGCCCGTCAGCGAAGGCGAGGGCGTGCTGGTTCCGGCGGAGGGCTGGCCTGCCGCGACGCGCGACCTCGCCATCGAGGACTTCGCGATCCGCCAGTTCGTGCTCACCACCCAGGTGCCCGCCACGGGGCGGACCGAGCAATTCTACGCCGAGTCCCTGCAGGTCTCGGCCCCCGCCCTCCTCGGCCCGTGGCGGGTCGAGGGCACCAGCCGGGGCGTGCCGTTCCGGATCGCCACCGGCGAGGCGGGAGCGGACGGGGTCGCCGTGAAGATCTCGGGCGGCGGCGACACCCAGCCCCGCTTCGAGGCCGATGCGCGCATCACCCTGGCGCCGCCGAAAGCGGAACCGGCCGGCCGCGCCGCCGCGCTCAAGGCGGCAGGCCTGCGCGTCCTGGTGCCGGCGGCGGAGGGTACTGCAAGGATCGTGGTCGGCCCCCCAGTCCAGGCGGCGGGCGCCTACCTGCCGTTCTCGCTGGGCGGCAAATTCACCGGGCGCGGCCTGGCGGTGGCCTTCAGCGACGTCGCCCTCGAGATCGACCCCGGCGGTCAGGCCCTGCGCCTCGGCGGCACCGGGCGGCTCGACCTGCGGCAGTGGCGCGGCGCCCTCGCCCTCGGCGCCCGGCGCCTCGACCTCGACGCCTTCCTGACCTCGGCGGGGGGGCAAGCGCTGATCGCGCGCGGCCTGCCAACCGCCGAGGCTCGGGGCGCCGGCGCACGCGGCTGGGCCGGTCTACCCATCATGCTCGACCTCGACCTCGCGGTGGAAACCGTGGCCCTGGGCCTCGACGAATGGTCGGGCCTCGCCGTCGCCGCCACCCTCGACCGCACCGGCGGTCTCGTCCTGCGCCGCCTCGACGTCACCGCGCCGGGCGCGGCGGTGCTCAACGCCAGCGGCGAGATCGACACCACGGGGGGCTTGCGCTTCAGCGGCCACCTCGCCCTCGACACGCCGGCCTCGGACGGGCTCGGCCGCTACCTGCGCCGCCTCGGCCTCGAGGGACCTGCCGTGGCGGTGATGGACGGGCGCCCGGTCCAGCTCGGCACCGACCTCTCGGTGGCCTCGCCCAGCCTCTCGCTGCGCAACCTGCGCCTCAACCTCGGTGAGGCCCGCATCACCGGCAATGCCCGCTACACCGCCGCCGAGGGAGCGGGCCGCGGGCGCTTCGACGCGCAGCTGGTGGGCCAGGGCATCGACATCGCCGCCCTGCCCTCCCTGAGCGGGGCGCTGGCGGAACTCAAAGGCCACGATCTCGGCCTCACCCTCCAGGCCCGCGACGTGCGCTACGGGCCGGCCGGGGCGCATTCGGGCAACGGTACAATCGCGGCCAGCATCCAGTCCGACGGCGCCGGCCTCGCGGTCGACAGCCTCGATATCACCGATCTGGCCGGTGCCAACGCCCGGCTCTCCGGGCGGATCGCCCCCGACGGCACCGGCCGCATCGCCGGACGGGTCTCGGCGGCGGTGGCCGCCCCCCTGTTCGCGCTCCTCGACCGGGTCTGGATCACCGAGGCCCGGGCGGTGCCAGCCTTCCTGCGGGCGGGCGCCCTCGACCTCGCCGTGAGCCTGGAACGCGACGCGGGCGCGGCCGACACCCTGCGTGTCGTGGCCAAGGGCGCCGCGGCCGGGGGCACCCTCGACCTCGACCTCCTGAGCCGGGCGGGGCGCATCGCGGCCCTCGACCTCACGATCGCGGCGCCCGACGCCGCCCCCTGGTTCGGGCGGCCCGACATCGCCGCCCTGCGCCGGCCCGGCCGCGTGCGCCTCGTCGGGGCGGAAAGTCCCGCCTTGCCCGGCGCCCCCGAGGCCGGCCTCGCCCTACGCCTTACCGGCACCATCGCCGACCTCACCCTCGCGACGGTGCAACCCCTGCTGCTTGCGGCCGGAGAGCCCTTCCCGCGCGCCGGGGAGCTGCATGTGTCCCTGCCCGACCTCGCGCCATTCCTGACGCTGGCGGGCAGTAGCGCCCCGCCCTCGGCCGAACCCTGGCCGGCGGAACTCGGCCTACGCCTCTCGCGCGCCGGGGCCGATGCCCGGGTGGCGGTGGTCGGCCGCATCGCGGGCCAGCCGGTCTCGGCCGACCTGAACCGCGCGCCCTCGGGCGAGATCGGCGGCAGCGCCACCCTGGCGCGCCTGTCCCTGCCCTTCCTCGCCCAGGCCACGATCCTGCCCGTGCAGGCAGCGCGCGGGTCGGGTCAGGCCCCGGCCAGCCTGCGCTTCGCGCCGGTCCCGGAGGGGCGGCCACCCGTCACCCTGGCCCTGCGGGTCGATGCCCTCGACCTCGGGCGCGGGCTCACCGCGACGGGGGCCGGATTCAGCGCCGCGCTCGACGGGGACACCCTGGCGCTCCGCGACCTCTCGGGCGCCCTGGCGGGCGGCCGGATCGCCGGCAGCGCCACCCTCTCGCGCCAGGGCGGCGCGGCGGCGATCTCGGGAGAGGGCCAGGTCACCGATGCGGGGATCGCCGAACTGGCCGGCGGCGGCCCCGTGGCGGGCCGGGTCACGGCGCAACTGCGCTTCGGCACCTCGGGGGAGAGCGCCACCGGGCTGACGAACAATCTCGGCGGCAGCGGCACCCTCACCCTCGGCGGCCTCGGACTGCCGGGCGCCGATCCCGCCGGCCTCGCCCGTGCCCTCACCCGGGCGCTGGCGGAGGACGATCCCCTCCGGGAGGGGCGCCTACAGGCCCTGGTGGCGGAGGAACTCAGCGCCGGCCCCCTCGCGACGAAGGGGCTGGTGACGAGCCCGATCAGCCTTGTGGGCGGCGCCCTGCGGACGGGTCCGCTCACCCTCGACCTCGGCGCAGGCCGCTGGATAGGCACCCTTGGCCTCGACCTACGCGACGCCCGACTCGATGCACGCGGCACCCTCACGGCCGCCGCCGGCCCGAAGGGCTGGAGCGGGGCGGCCCCGTCGATCCAGCTCGGGTTCGGCGGCCCCTTGCGGGCGCCGGAGCGCAGCCTCGATGCCGGGGCGGCCACGAACGGCCTCGCCGCCCTGGTGCTGCAACGGGAACTGGAGAAGATCGAGCTGTTCGAGGCCGACCAAACTGAGCGGGCGCGCCGACGCGGCCGCATCGAGATGGACAAGGCCCGCGCCGCCGCCCTGAAGGCCGCCGCCGACCGGGCCGCGGCCGAGAAGGCGGCCGCTGAGGAGGCCGCGCGTCAGACCCGCCTGCGGGCGCAGCAGGCTGCGGAGAAGGCCGCCGAAGAGGCCGCGGCCAAAGAGGCGGCGGCGCGGGAGGCGGTTCGCCGCCAGCGCTCCGAGCCGGAGCCGCCCCAGGGCGGCGAGGTTCCGGCGTCAGGGCCCTAGAGTCGCCGACCTGACCGCATCAGGCCGGCGGCTCTAGGCTCTTGTGTTGCCGTGCATTTCGGCGACGAACCGGTTTCCACTTCGTCGGAATGCAGTCTGGTGAAGCGGGAGGCGCGGGCCCCGCCTCTTATCTGGTCTCACTGACCCCGACCCACGGCCGGGGTCAGTGAAGTTCGGCGGACGGGCCGCCGCCGCGCGGGCGGACCTCGATGGGGCGGACCCATCGAGGTCCAGTATCATAGGAAGATCAGCTCATTGATATGCCCAACCAGGGCGGCGTCGGTCGACCAGTTCGAATGGCCGACGAGATCGCTGGTGCGCACGACGTCGAGGGGAACCGCGCCCTGACCCTCGGCCACCAGAGTGTCGTTCTTCAACAGGCGCATGTAGCCGGTATCGTCCACGCTCGCCTGCCAAGTCGCCGTCTCGCCCTCCACGATCGTGTCCCGTGCGGTGATCCGATGCGGGGTCCGACCGGTGAAGATCTCGAACACCATGTCGTCGCCGGTCCGTTCCTGCCCAAGCCAGATGTTGTCCTTCCCGGCCCCGTTGCCGGTATCGAAGACGCGCTGGAAGGCACCGGCATCGAGATCGTCGAACCGCACCTCGGCGAACATCTTGAAGGCGCCGGCGATCTCGGGAATAGCCTTGTTCGGGGTGATCTCCAGGTGGCTTACCTCGCCGACCAGCGGTTTGTCATTTGACCAGTTCGACTTGCCGACGAACTCGTTGGCGCGGTCGACGTCCTTCGGCACGACGCCCTGCCCTTCGGCGACGATTGCGCCATCCTTGAACAGGCGCATCCAGCCCGCCTCGTTGACGCTGGTCGTCCAAGTGGCCTCCTTGCCCTCCACGATCGCGTTCTTGGCGATCACCTGCCCGACCTTGTCCCCGTTCACGATGGCGAACTGCATGTCGCTGGAGGTGCCGACCTGGCCCAGCCACACGTTGTCGCTATTGGGCCCGTTGCCGAAATCGTAGATCCGCTGCCAGGCGCCCGCATCGAGGTCGTCGAAGCGTGCCTTCACGGTGGCGGAGAACGCTCCGTCGATGTCGACGATAGGGTCCGCCTTGAAGCTGAGGTCGTAGACGGTGCCGGCGAGTTTCGTGTCCCAAGACCAGTTGGACTTACCCACAAATTCGTTCGCGCGGTCGACGTCTCGGGGCACAACGCCCTGGCCCTGAGCGAGGAGCACGTTGTCCTTGTACAGACTCATGTGCCCGTTCGCGTCCACGGCGGCGGTCCAGCGCGCCTCGACGCCCTGAACGATGGCGTTCTTGGCCACGATCCGGTACGGGGTCGAGCCGGAAAAGATCTCGAAGGCCATGTCGCGGCTGTGGCTGACCTGACCGAGCCAGACATTGTCGCTCTTGGCCCCGTTGCCGGTGTCGAAGACACGCTGGTAGTTGCCGCCGGCGAGGTTGTCGAACCGCACCAGGGCGCTCGCCACGAACGCGCCGTCGATCTCGGGGATATCGTAGACGTACGGATCGTCGGAGGCCGCGACCAGCGGCATCTCGAAGGTCTTGTTCGACCCGGCCGCGATGGGCCCGAAACGCCCCTTCAGGTGGGCGAGCAGGCCCTTCACGTCGAGTTCGACGTCACCGACCATCAGGGTCTCGATGCCCGTGAGGGTGTCGACGGTGTTTGTGGCGATGTGCTTGATGGAGAACGCGCCGGCGGTGCTGGCGGCGTCGTAGACGATGGCGTAATCGGTGCTCCGACCGGAGAAGTTAGCGCGGTCGATGCCCGCGCCGCCGACTAACGTATCGCGGCCGGAGCCGCCGTCGAGGATGTCGTTGCCGGCGCCGCCGATCAGCGTGTCGTTACCGTCGCCGCCGAGAAGGGTGTCGTTGCCGTCGCCGCCATCGATCCGGTCGTCGCCCCTGCCGCCGTCGATCCGGTCGTCGCCGCCGAAAGCGAAGAACGTGTCGTTGACACTGCCGAGCCCGATGGTATCGGCCCGCTCAGAGGCGATCGGCATGCCGAGATCCTGGAAGACGGCGAGGTCGAGTGGCGAGATCCACTCCCGGATTCCTGTGCCGATATTGGGGTCCATGATGTTCTCGCCGCCCCAGATGTGCGACCGCCCGCCGTCGATACCGATCGCGTGACCGGCGACCGCAGTGACGTTGGGGCCTTCGAAGATCGGGTTGCCCCACTGGTCGTTCTGCCAGGAAATGCCGACGAACCCGAGGGCATGGCCGATTTCGTGCGTGAAGATGGAAAGAGCATCCGTTTGGTTGCCCGGAACGGCATTCTCGGCCTTCGGGTCGTAGAAAAACCTGTCGAAGCTCTCGATGCCGAGCGTCAACACGCCATCCGCGGTGTCGCCGTTGATGTCGACGCCATCACGAGCCTTGGTGATGGCGGGCGTTTCCCACCAGCTGCCGTTGTAGTGATACATCGGACCGCCATTGGCGAGAAAGTCCGGCCCCCCGACGTTGCCGATCCCGACATCGATCACGATGTCCTGGTCACCCTGTAAGTACTTGGCCCAGTTGTTCGCGGCCGCCTGGGCGGTGGCGAGCATCAGATCGGCCTTATCGCCCGCGACACCGCGCGACCATTCGTTTCCCCACCTCGTCGTGATCGTCGTCATCTAGCGGCTCTCCTGCTCCAAGCAACTGCAAGTGGTGTAGGACAGGCATACCGGCTGTATGTGCTAAAAATATTTCACCAATCGATAAATTTTTCGTATAAATTGATAAATACTAAATGTATATTTGATATATAGAAGACTTATTCCAAAATAGGGCACTCGTAAATCTTGATGCTTCCCTGGAAGAACGATCAAGCCATTGAAGCAGTCGGGTACAGTATTTTCGATTTTCGCAAGTCAGTCGGGCTCAGCATTCTTCTACGGTGGGCATCGATGTCTTGTCACCTGTTGTGACAAGCACGCGAGGCCTGGTGTTCTTCATTGTTCGCGCCAAGCCTTGGCAATCTGGTCCGCCAGCAGCTTCGTCAGGCAGATCAGGACCGAACGGTCGCCGAGCAGCATAAGCTTTCACGGGCATGCCGGGGATGAGGCGTACGGGGTCGACGCACTTATCCCGGACATCCGAGCACTTGCCCCGGATCTCGGCCAGATTCCTGCCGGTCTCGGTTGCGCATGTCGCCGTCACTCTGCAGGATCTGGAGCTCGGTCTCGGCGGTCCTGCCCCGGACCGCCGCCGATTCCGGCCCCTGTGACCGCTCAGGCCTTGCCCACCGCCAACAGCGCGAAGGCCTGGATCAGGCCGACTTCCTCCAGGCGGTCGAAGCGGCCGGCCGCACCGCCGTGGCCGGCCTCCATGTTGATGCGCAGGAGAACCGGGCCGCCCCCGGTCATGGTGGCGCGCAGGCGCGCCACCCACTTGGCCGGCTCCCAGTAGGTTACGCGCGGGTCGGTGAGGCCGCCGAGCGCCAGGATCGCCGGATAGGCCTGGGGACGCACGTTGTCGTAGGGCGAGTAGGCCAGGATGGTCTCGAAGGCCTCCAGGCTCTCGCGCGGGTTGCCCCATTCGGGCCATTCCGGAGGAGTGAGCGGCAAGCTGCCGTCGAGCATGGTGTTCATCACGTCGACGAAGGGCACGTCGGCCACGATGGCGGCGAACAGCTCCGGCGCGAGATTGGCGACCGCGCCCATCAGCATGCCGCCGGCCGAGCCGCCATGAGCCACGATGCGGCCTTGCGCGGTGTAGTTCGCCGCGATCAAGGCTCGGCCGCAGGCGACGAAGTCCGTGAAGGTGTTCGGCTTCTTCTCCCGCTTGCCGTCGAGGTACCAGCCCCAGCCCTTCTCGGTCCCGCCGCGCACGTGGGCGATGGCGTAGACGAAGCCCCGGTCGACGAGGGACAGCAGGTTGGTGCGGAAGGCCGCCGGCATCAGCGTGCCGTAGGAGCCGTAGCCGTAGAGGAGCAGCGGCGCGGTTCCGTCGAGGGGGGTGTCGCGCCGGTGCAGCAGAGAGATCGGCACGCTCGCCCCGTCGGGCGCGGTCGCGAACAGGCGGCGGGTGACGTAGTCGGCCGGTTCGTGGCCGCTCGGCACGGTCTGGCGCTTGCGCAACTGCCGGGCGCGGGTGGCGCAATCGTAGTCGTAGGTCTCGGCCGGCGTGGTCATCGACGAGTAGGTGAAGCGGATCACCGCCGTCTCGAACTCGTGTCCGGGCTGGAGGCCGAGGGAATAGGCCTCCTCGGCGAAAGCGACGATGTGCTCGCTGCCCTGCTTGTCGCGCACCACGATGCGGGGGCGCGCCTCCTCGATCTCGAGGCGCACCATGTGGTCGGCGATGACGTGCTGGTGGCGGATCATCACGCCTGGGCGATGCGGGACAACGTCGGTCCAATTCTCGCGGCCCGGCGCCGCGATCCGCGCTGTGACGATCTTGAAGTCCTCGGCGCCGTCCGCGTTGGTGAGGATGAAGAGGTGGCTCGCCCAGTTCTCCACCGAGTAGATCAGCAGGGGCTGGCGCGGCTGCACCACGGTCAGGGTCGCGTCGGGCGCCCGGCGGTCGAGGAGGTGGACCTCCGAGGTCTCGTGGTCGCTGGCGGTGACGACGAGGTAGTCGCCCGACTGGGTCTCCTCGATATGCACGAAGAAGCCGGAATCGGCCTCTTCGTACACGAGGGTGTCGGCCGCCTGCGGCGTGCCGAGGACGTGGCGCATCACGCGGGCGGGGCGATGGTTCTCGTCGACCGCGACGTAGTAGAACGCGCGGCTGTCGGCGCTCCAGACGGCCTCGCCGGTGGTGGCCTCGATCCGATCCGCCGCCTCCGTGCCGGAGTCCAGATCCTTGCCGGAGTCGAAATCCTTGCCGGAGTCGAAATCCCTGCCGGTCTCGAGGTCGCGCACCCGGATGGTGTGCAGTTCCGAGCCCTTGGTGTCGGCGCTCCAGGCGAGCAGCCGGTGATCGTCGGAATGCACCGCCGCCGCGATCTCGAAGAAGGCGAGGCCCGCCCCCTCGTGGTCACCGTCCAGCAGGATGACCTCGCCCGCCTCGGGCCCGCCGTCGGCGGCGGTCTCGGCGCCCTGGCCGGGAATGACCACGATCGTGCGCGGGCGCCGGCAGACGAGCGGGTGCTGCCCGCCCTCGCGGTGGCGGGTGTAATAGGAGAAAGGGCCGTCGGGCTCGGGAACGCTGCTGTCGTCCTCCCGGATGCGGGCCCGCATCTCGGCCACCAGCGCCTTGCGCAGGGGCTCGGTACCGGCGAGCGCCGTCTCCGAATAGGCGTTCTCCGCCTCCAGATAGGCCCGGATGTCCGCCGGCAGGGCAGCGGGGTCCTTGAGCACGTCCCGCCAGTTCTCGGCCTTCAGCCAGGCGTAGTCGTCGCGCAGCACATGACCGTGGACCGTGTCGGTGTGAGGCCGCACCTCCGCGACCGGGGCGGCCGCCGAAACGGGGATCGAAGTCGAGGGGGACGTCATCGCGAAAAATCCTGGAAACAGTGCGGAAGGACGATGTCGAGTCGGGTCTTGATCTGCGTCGATGCCGGTTCGCGCAGGTTTCGTGCGATCGAATGCTGGCCGGCGGAGCGCCTCATCCAAGCTATGCCCTTGGAATGTCGGCCGTCTCCGGTCAGGGGCGATTCCACGCCGGCCCCTGCCGCCGAAGGTTTCATCCGCGCCATGTGCCCGCTGCCCCGTCCGCAGGCAAGCGGGGCGGGCGGGGCGGCATCGCGGAACCGTGTCCGGGCTGCGGCAATCTGCCAGGGTCGCGCGGGGCTGCCGGTTCCTCCCGCCAAGACCAGGGTGAACCGGCAAGCGGCATCCTTAGAAATATTGTTCGCTCTAGTTGTTCAAGATTACGGGGACTGCTGGGAACCGTCTTGCGACATCATCGCGAATATCCTACCTAGATAATGTGGCGGGCGAAGTCGCTGCGTACCGTACTGCGTTGTGAGTGACGGGAGAAAACAGGGGATTCGATCCCTGCGCCAGGCACCGGCCAATGTGAAAACGTTCGGGGTGCTCTGATGCCTGTCCGCACGTCGCTTTAAGGAGAGTCCTTCCAGTTATGAACGACATCGAACAATCTGCTGATTATGTGGAACTCACCGTCGACATCGTGTCGGCCTACGTGAGCAACAACCCGGTTCCCCCGGGCGAGCTGGCCCAGCTGATCACCCGCATCCACACCGCCCTGACGCAGGTCGGCAGTGGCCAGGTCGAGACCAAGGCCTCCAACGCACCCCTGCAGCCGGCGATTCCTGTCAAGAAGTCCATCACGGCGGATCACATCGTCTGTCTTGAGGACGGCCGCACCTTCAAGTCGCTCAAGCGCCACCTGCGCGCGAAGTACGACATGAGCCCCGAGCAGTACCGCGCCAAGTGGGGCCTGCCGGCTGACTACCCGATGGTTGCCCCGAACTACGCCAAGGCCCGCTCCGATCTCGCCAAGGCGATCGGCCTCGGCCAGACTCGCAACGGCAATTACGACGAAGCGGCCTGAACGGCCGATCCGTCTTCAAACCGGTTTCGAGCAGCGTCCCTCCGGGCATGCTCGAAACCGGCTGACGGGTCCGACGCGTCAAGTCTTGATCTAGGATATTTTTCCCTTACCATCGTCGCACGGCACCCCGATGCCGCCGGTATGTGTAATGGAACAAATCATGAACATCGCTCGGTCTCCCGCCGCTTCCGCCGCCCCGAGTCCCGCCGCCCGGAGGGTTCGGGCCGTGCCCGGCGCCGCTCCCCTCGGCCGGGACGCCACGCGCCTGCTGGCTGCGCTCGCCGGCGAGGGCGCCTACGCGATCACGGACCCGGCCGAGCCTGCCGGCTGGATCGTGCGGGAGGGTGGACGCGGCGTCTCCCTCGGCGGCGGCCGCTTCGCACCGGCGGCGGGGCGGGAGCTCCTGGCCACCGACCTCGCGGAGCAGGCGGGCGGGCGCCGGGCCCGCCTGACGATCAGCCCGGCGGGGCGCGCCCGCCTGCGCCGGGAGCGGGCCGGGGCGCACAGCCCCTTCCTCGCCCAGCACCTCGACCTCGTGGGCGACGCGCCGGAGCCGGACCGGCCGCAGCGCGACGCGTCCGAGAGTCCCCTCGCCTGGATGGCCCGGCGGCGCGACCGCGACGGCGCCCCGCTCATCGACGCGGCCTGCTTCGAGGCGGGCGAGCGCCTGCGCCGCGACCTCACGGTGGCCTCGCTGATGCCCCGGATGGGCCAGGACTGGAGCGGCGTGTCCGTCGACGGCTCGGGCCCGCGCGACCCCGCGGC
The DNA here is from genome assembly GCF_022179225.1 of Methylobacterium goesingense. Classification (GTDB taxonomy): domain Bacteria; phylum Pseudomonadota; class Alphaproteobacteria; order Rhizobiales; family Beijerinckiaceae; genus Methylobacterium; species Methylobacterium goesingense. The sequence continues at coordinate 511 of NZ_BPQL01000017.1, read as the reverse complement.
GGGATCGGATGCGATGCTGGCCGCGCGCCAGCGCGTGCGGGCGGCGCTGACCGCCGTCGGCAACGACCTTTCGGGCCTGCTGATCGACCTCTGCGGCTTCCTGAAGGGGCTGGAGCGGATCGAGGCGGAGCGGCGCTGGCCGGCGCGCTCGGCCAAGGTGGTGGCCCGCATCGCCCTGGCGCGGCTGGCCGAGCATTACGGCCTGGAGCGGGAGGCCGTCGGTCCCGAGCGCGGCCGCCTGCGCCTGTGGCGGGCAGCGGACGGCGCGTGAGAGGAGGAAGGCCCCAAGCCCCCGGGCCCCAAGTCACAGGCCCCGCGTCCCCCCCGCACCCGTGCTGGCAGGCGCGCGGACCTCAGGCCGCAGAGCGGTGCCGCAGAGCGGTCGTCAGGCCGCCAATTGGGCCTCAAGCCGCCAAGCGGGCGGCGTCCCGGTGGATGCGCTCGGCCATGGAGCGCACGCCGTTTGAGCGCTTGGAGGTGAGGTGGGCGCCGAGGCCGATCTCCTTGAAGA
>NZ_BPQL01000016.1 GCF_022179225.1 Methylobacterium goesingense | reverse complement strand
GTCGCGGGCGTTCGCGTGTCTGCGGACATGACCAAACCGTCATCCGCCTGCCAGACACGTGCAACGTTCAACTCCCTACGATCCGCTCCGTCGAGCGCGTGGGGAGGGGTGGGATGAGGGTATCCGGAGAAGGCAGTTTCCCGCGAGCGGGCGAAGCCGTATCACTCGCGCCCATGCGTCTGCTCATCATTGAGGACGACCGTGAGGCGGTCGCCTATCTCGTCAAGGCATTCCGGGAGGCTGGCCATGTCCCGGATCACGCCACCGACGGCCTCGACGGCTATGCCCTCGCCTGCGAGGGTGCGTACGATGTGCTCATCGTCGACCGCATGCTGCCGAAGCTCGACGGCCTGTCGCTGATCCGATCCCTGCGGGAACAGGGCGTGACGGTCCCGGTGCTCATCCTGTCGGCCCTGGGCCAGGTGGATGATCGGGTGAAGGGTTTGCGCGCCGGTGGGGACGACTATCTACCAAAGCCCTATGCGTTTTCAGAACTGCTCGCCAGGGCCGAGGTTCTCGCGCGACGCCGCTCCGGTCCGAACGCCGCGCCCGAGGCTACCTTCTACCGAGTGGGCGATCTGGAGCTCGACCGCCTGTCCCACCGGGTCACCCGCGCGGGCCATGAGATTGCGCTCCAGCCCCGTGAGTTCCGGTTGCTCGAATACCTGATGCGCCATGCCGGGCAGGTGGTGACCCGCACGATGCTTCTCGAACACGTGTGGGATTATCACTTCGATCCGCAGACCAATGTCATCGACGTGCACGTCTCACGCCTGCGCGCCAAGATCGACAAGGAGTTTGGACCGCCGATTCTCCACACGGTGCGGGGCACCGGCTACGTGCTCCGGGCCGACGAGGCCCGCGGCCCCGTCGTAGCCTCGTGAGAGCGGTGGAGGAGGGACGGGGCGGGCGGCTTCGCAACCTGTTTCGCACCACCGCCTTCAAGCTGTCCTTCGCCTACCTCGTGGTCTTCGCGACCTTCGCGTTGCTGGCCCTCGGCTATGTCGCCTGGAATGCGAGCCGCGCCCTCGACGACCAGATGGTTTCCACTATCGAGGCCGAGATCAACGGCCTGTCCGAGCAGTACAAGGTCGGTGGCCTGCGTCGCCTGATTGCCGCCGTTCAGCGGCGTGCCGGTGAGCCCGGCGCCTCCCTCTACCTCGTGACCAACGCGGCGGGCGAACGCATCGTCGGCAATATCGAGGCGCTGCCCACCGGCCTCCTCGTCGATCCTGGCCAGACGGAGGCCGGTTACGTTCGCAACGGCGAGTCCCAGTCCCTCGACCACCGCGCGATCATGCAGATCTTCGTGCTGCCCGGCGGTTTTCGCCTGCTGGTCGGGCGCGACGTGGAGGAGCGGGATCGCCTGCGGCTCGTGATCGGACGGACCTTCGGCTCCTCGGTGGGGCTCGTGGTGTTGCTCGGGGTGGCGGGCGCCTGGTTCATTGCCAGCCGCGTCCTCAAGCGCGTCGATGCGATGACCGAGACCACGCGCCGGATCATGGCCGGCGACCTCGACGGGCGGCTCGCCGTCGCAGGCACGGGTGACGAACTCGATCGCCTTGCTCGCAACCTCAACGCGATGCTGGAGCGGATCGGCGAACTGATGCGGGGCCTGCGCGATGTCTCCGACAACATCGCGCACGATCTCAAGACGCCCCTGACCCGCCTGCGCAACCGGGCCGAAGAGGCACTCCGGACCGCCGAGACGCCGGAGACCCTGCGGGCCGCCCTGGAGGGTGTGATCGCGGAGAGCGACGGCCTGATCCGCGTCTTCAACGCCCTCCTGATGATCGCTCGGCTCGAGGGCGTCGATGCCAACCAGGACTTCGTCGCGTTCGATGCCGGCGCGGTGATGCGGGCCGTCGCCGAACTCTACGAGCCCCTGGCCTCGGAGCAGGGAACGACACTGATCGTCGAGACCGGCGATGCGGCGCTGTTGATGCGGGGTAACCGAGAATTGGTCGGCCAGGCGCTGGCAAACCTCGTCGACAATGCGGTGAAGTATGGCGGCGCGCCGGGCGTGATCCGCCTCACCGCTGCGCGCTTCGGAGATGCCCTGCGCCTCAGCGTCGCCGATTCCGGTCCCGGCATCCCCGCGGAGGCACGGGGGCGGGTCCTCGACCGCTTCGTGCGCCTGGAGGAGGCTCGTTCCCGGCCGGGCTTCGGCCTCGGGCTCAGCCTCGTCAACGCGGTGGTGCGGCTGCACCAGGGCACGCTGAGCCTCGAGGACGATGCCCCCGGACTTCGGGTCGTGGTAACCCTGCCGGCGGATGCGTCGGGAGGGTAGGGCCATGGCTCAGGACGGTGGCGGACGAAGCGGCAGCCTTCGCGCGCGCCTGCGCGCGGCCCCGGTCCTGTCCGATCCCGAGGCCGCCGCCGCCCGGCTCGATGACGTCGCGCCGGGCTTCGCACAGGGGTTTCTCACGCCGGAGGTCCGGGCGCTCCTGCTCGGGCTCACGGATCATTCGCCGTTCCTCTGGCAATTGGTTGCCCGGAGCCCCGACCGCCTCGCGGCACTGGTCGACGCGGAGCCCGAAGCGGCCCATGCGGAGATCGTCGCCCGGCAGCGGACAGCGGGGCGGGAGGCCGACCACGCGATCGTGGCGACGAATCTGCGGCGAAACCGGGCCGAGCACGCGCTCCTCGTGGCACTCGCCGATATCGGAGGCTTGTGGTCGCTGGCCGAGGTGACGGCGGCGCTCTCGGATTTCGCCGATGCCTCCGTGCGTGCCGCCGCGGACGCGATGCTCTTCCAGGCGGCGGACGCGGGACGCTTCCTGCCCCGCGACCTGGACGACCCGCAGGCCGGGTCCGGCCTCGTCGTGCTGGCGCTCGGCAAGCATGGCGCGGGCGAGCTCAACTATTCCAGCGATATCGACCTCGTAGTGTTCTTCGACGCCGAGGCCGCGCCGCTGAAGGCCGACTTGTCCCCGACCCCGTTCTTCACCAAGCTCGCGCAGGGCATGGCCAAGCTCCTGCAGGAGCGGACCGCCGACGGCTACGTTCACCGCGTCGATTACCGCCTGCGGCCGGACCCCGGCTCGACCCCGGCGGCCCTCTCCCTGAACGCGGCCTACCTGTATTACGAGACCCTCGGTCAGAACTGGGAGCGCGCAGCCTACATCAAGGCGCGGGCGATCGCGGGTGACATCCCGGCCGGTGAAGCATTCCTGGCGAACCTGCGCCCGTTCGTCTGGCGCAAGTACTTCGATTTCGCCTCCATTGCCGACGTGCACGCAATGAAGCGCCAGATCCACGCGGTGCGCGGCCACGACACCATCGCGGTGGCGGGACACGACATCAAGCTCGGGCGTGGAGGCATCCGGGAGATCGAGTTCTTCGTCCAGACCCAGCAACTCGTCTTCGGCGGGCGCCGGCCCGAACTGCGCGGACGTGGCACCGTCGCGATGCTCACGGGCCTGACGCGGGACGGTTGGATCGACGCGACCGCACGCGACGACCTGACCGCGGCCTACGATTTCCTGCGCACGGTCGAGCATCGCCTCCAGATGGTGCGCGACGAGCAGACCCAGCGCCTGCCCCAGGAGCCGGAGGAGCTCGAGCGCTTCGCGCGCTTCGCCGGTTTCGCCGACCGTTCGGCGTTCGAGGCGGCGCTGCTCCATCACGCCCGACACGTGCAGGGCCACTACGCGATGCTGTTCGAGGCCGAGCCGGACCTTTCCTCGAATGTGGGCGACCTCGTCTTCAGCGGCACGGGTGACGATCCCGCCACCCTGGCGACCCTGCGCAAGCTCGGTTTCCGGGAGCCGGAGCGGGCTGTGGAGACCGTGCGCGGCTGGCATTTCGGGCGGCGCCCCGCCGTGCGGACGCCGCGCGCCCGGGAAGTGCTGACGGAACTGGTGCCGGCTCTGATGCAGGCGCTCGGCGGCACGGCGCATCCGGACGTCGCCCTCGATACCCTCGACCGGGCCTTCGCCCGGATGCCGGCGGCCCTCGAACTCCTGACCATCCTGCGTTCGAACGAGCGGCTGCGGCTGCTCTTCGCCGATCTCCTCGGCACCGCGCCGCGCCTGGCGGAGACCGTCGCTTTCAGCCCGCACGTGCTCGATGCGGTGATCGACCGGGATTTCGGCGAGGCAACGACGGATGCTGCGGACCTCGCCGCGCAGTTCCGGAACCGTCTCGGCCAGCCGAGCGACTACGAGGATTTCCTCGACCGCAGCCGCGATGCCGCCCGGCAGCTCCGCTTCCTGACGGGGGCACGGCTCCTCTCCGGGATCCTGTCCCCGGAGGAGGCCGGCCGCGCCTTCACGGGCATCGCGGACGCGGTCATCGGCACCACCCTGGAGCGTATCGCGGGAGCGTTCTTCTCCGAGCACGGCGCGGTACCGGGTGGGCGCATGGCGATTCTCGGTCTCGGCCGCCTGGGTTCGCGCCAACTCACCGCCGATTCCGATCTCGACCTCGTGGTCCTCTACGATTTCGACCCGGCCGCGCGCATGAGCGCGGGCCCCAAGCCCCTCGACGCAGCGGTGGCCTATAACCGCCTTACCCAGCGTCTCGTCGCGTCGCTGACCGTGCCGACCCGGCGCGGACATCTCTACGAGGTCGATCTACGGCTGCGGCCGGGGGGCGGGCAGGGACCTGTGGCGGTACAGGTGCGTGGCTTTCGCACCTATCATGCCGACGAAGCGGAGCTTTGGGAGCACATGGCCCTGACCCGTGCGCGGGTCATCGCGGGAAATGCGGAACTGGCCGCCGACCTCGACCGGGACATCCGCGCCATCGTCGGCCGCGCGCGGGAGGCCGACGAGGTCCACCGCGCGGTCCATGCCATGCGCATGCTGGTGGAGCGGGAGAAGGGGGATCGCGGCGCCCTCGACCTCAAGCTCGCCCCGGGCGGGCTGCTCGACCTCGACTTCCTGGCCCAGGCGCTCGTACTCGCTCACGCCCATCGCCTGCCCGATCTCATCGGGCTCGGCGCCTGCGCGGTGTTCGCCCGCGCCGCCGAAGCGGGGCTGCTGGCCGCGGGCGAGGCCGAGGCGTTGGCGGAAGCCTATCGGACTTTCGACGCCGTGCTGCACTGGCAGCGGCTGATGGTGGAGGGCGATTCCGCGGCGGCGTCACCCGTGACCCTGTCGCGGCTCGCGATTGCCATGGGCGCGCCCGACGCGACGCGGTTGGTGGCCCAACTCGACGAACAGCGCCACGCGGTGCGGGTCCTGTTCGATCGCCTTCTGGCGGATTGACGGACTCGCGGGAGAGGCCGGGGGAACGGGCTTCAGACCCGCGCCGCCGTTCGCTCCGGCAGGCGGACGGTGGCGCCGGCGGCATCACGCAGGGAAGCCACGGTCTCCTGGGCCGCCTCGGTCGAGAGGGCCTGCCGGTGCTCGGGCGTCGGAGCGGGCAGGCGTACCATCACGATGGTGCCGAGGCCCTCCTGCGAACGGATGCGCAGGGCGCCCCCGTGCAATTCGGCCATGGAGCGGGCGATGGCGAGGCCGAGGCCAGACCCCTTGTGGCTGCGGGTCAGGTTGGTTTCGACCTGTTGGAAAGGCGCGCCGAGCCGGCGCAGGGCCGATTTCGGGATACCGATGCCGGTATCTTCCACGAAGACGTGCACGCTGTCGCCGGCCGGCCGGGCCTTGACGATGATGCGCCCGTTGCCGGACGGCGTGAATTTTACGGCGTTCTGAAGAAGGTTGCTGAGGATCTGGTGCAAGGCGCGCTCGTCGGCCAGGACCGGGAGGGCCTCGACCACGTCGACGTGGATGCTGAGTGATTTCGCCCGTGCCGCCTCGCCGACGAGTTTGAGCGCTCCCTCGATGGCGGTCGCGACCGGGATCTCGCGTGGGGCGAGTTTCACCCGGTGGGCTTCGATGCGCGACATGTGCAGGATGTCGTCGATCACGGAGAGCAGGTAGTCGCCGCTGGTGCGGATGTCGCGGCAATAGTCGGTGTAGCGCGGCGAGCCGAGGGAGCCGTAGACTTCGCTCTCCATGAGTTCGGCAAAGCCTATGATGGCGTTGAGCGGCGTGCGCAGCTCGTGGCTCATGTTGGCGAGGAACTCGGATTTCGTCTGGTTGGCGCTCTCCGCCTGCGCCTTCTGGTCGAGGTAGCGCTCGGCGAGGTCGGCGAGCTGCTGGGTCTGAAGCTCGAGGGTACGGCGCGAGCGCTTGAGGTCGCGCACGGTCTCGATCAGCTCGCCCTCGGATTTAACGAGTTGTTCCTGATGGCGCTTGAGGTTCGTGATGTCGGTGCCGACCGAGACGTAGCCGCCGTCCTTGGTGCGGCGTTCGCTGATCTGCAGCCAGCGACCGTCGGTCAGCTCTGCCTCGAAGGTCCGGGCGGTGGCGCCGCTCGGCTCCAGGTCGCGCAACTCGCGCCGGACCGGCGGCAGAACGCCCCGGCCCATGATCTCGGCGTAGCGCCGGCCGGGAATCGCATCGTCGGGGCTCAGCGCGTGTAGGTGGCGGAACTTCGAGTTGCACAGGACGAGGCGATTGCCGGTGTCCCATAGAACGAATGCCTCGGAGATCGCCTCGACGGCGTCACGCAGGCGCATGTCGGCGGTGGCGTTGAGTTCCGCGAGGTTGCGCTGCTCCGTCACGTCGAGCGCGATGCCGACGAGGTGGCGCCCGCCGTCGATGGTGTCGGGCACGATCTCGGCGCGCATGCGCATCCAGACCCAATTGCCCGTCGCCCCCCGGACGCGGAACTCGTGGTCGACGGTCGACTGGCTCGCAGCCAGGTGTCGGGCGAGGCTGTAGAGATCGCCGTCGTCGGGATGCACCAGGGCGTTCACGTCGCCGAAGGACAAGAACTCACGCTCGCGGTGATACCCCAGCAGGGCATACATCGAGTCCGACCAGTAGATCCGGCCGCGTGGGATGTCCCAGTCCCACAGGCCGCAGCGGCCCCGTCCGAGGGCGGTGTCGAGGCGCTGCTTGATCTGCTCGCAGACGCGGTCGACCGCGTGGGCCCGGTTGGTCTGGAGGGCGTAGGCGATGCCGGTGCCGATGATGACGAGGGCGGCAGCGCCGAGCAGAATCGCCTGATTGCGCGCGCGCAAGCCCCAACTCGCCGTGATGTCCTCCAGCGGCTGGAGGACCGCGACCTGCCCACGCCCACCGGGCAGGCTGCGAAGAGCCGCCACCGCCGTCGATCCGTCGGCGAGGGTCACGGTCATGACGCCGGCGCGTTCACCGAGGGTGCTGAGCGCCTGCATCTCCCCGAGATGCTCGGTCAGGGTCCGCCGGGGGCCCGGCAACGGCGGATTGGCCGCCACGATGCTATCGTCCGGCGCGATCAAGAGGATGCGGCGGCCCGCATGGAGCAGGCCCGGCGGCAACAGCGTGCGCAGGGTCTGGTGCGCCTCCGCGCCCTTCACCTCGTCGGCGATTTCGACGCTGGAGAATGCCGCCGCCGCTAGCCGGGTCAGGGCGTCAACGTCCGTTACCGCCGACCGGATCACGTCCTCGCGCTGCGTCTGCAGCAGCAGGGTCGCCACAACCGCGAGGCAAATCAGGAAGGTCGCGAACAGCGCCGGGAGGGCGAAGCGCAGCCAGGTCTCCGCACGAACGAACCGCACATGTGTGGAATGCTGCGGCCGATGAATACCCAGGATGGTATCGGCGCGCGCGGAGAGGGAAGCGGAATCCGCCTCCAGCATGGTCTGACCCCGCAACTGCGTTGAATCGGTGGAAGCGGGCCCGCGAGCGCCGCTTCGAATCGTATACGATTCAGCATTTCCACCGGTGTTTTGTCCACGCGTTTTTTTGGCGTCGCTTGACTCGTCCGCCGAATCGCAGAGCGAAAACAAGTGTTAAGTCAGCCCGAAAAGACGATTCGCGCCAGTGGCTTGGCTAGCCGGCAAGGGTCCGCCCGAGGATGTCGCCGACATCACGCGACAGTCCGGGCGCCGCACGAATTTCCAGCAGTGTGGATCTTGCCACGTCGCGCCGGCCGGACTCGAGCATCCGCCAGGAGCCGAAGGCCGTGAGCATGCGCGCGGCGACCTGGGGATTCGTCCGATCCAGGGCCAGGACCGTTTCTGCCACCAGGCGATAGCCAGCGCCGTCTGCACGGTTAAATTGCGTCGGGTTCCCCATGCTGAAGCTGCCGATGAGGGCGCGGACGCGGTTCGGATTGGTCATCGAGAAGGTCGGGTGGGCCTGAAGGTGGCGGATGCGCTCGGGCGTGCCCGCCTCCGGAATCGTGGCCTGGATCGCAAGCCATTTGTCGAGGACGAGGGGTTCGGTGCGGTAGGTTTCGGCGAATCGCGCGAGGGCGTTCTCGCGCGCCGGCCCGGGCCTCTGCGCCAGGACCGCGAGCGCGGCGAGGCGATCGGTCATCGTCGTGGCGCCGGCCATCTGAGCCTCGGCCTGCGCCGTGGCGCCGTCCGGATCGGTCGCGGCCAGGAGCTCGAGGGCGGCATTGCGCAGCGCACGTCGGCCCGCTGAGGCTGCGTCGGGGCTGAACGGGGTCCCGGGCGCGTCCGCCAGGGCATCGCGCAGGTGTTGGAAGTGCTCCGCGAGGATGGCCCCGAGAGTTCGTCGCAGATCGTGACGGGCGCGATGGATGGCATCGGGGTCGATCTCGGCGCCGATCTCGTTGGCGACATCCGCCTCGCTCGGAAGTGCCAGGACCAGGGCGGCGAAGGCGGGATCGGCCAGCGCCTCCCCGTCGAGGAAGGCGGCGAGGGCCGCCGCGAAGGCCTCGGCGGCTTCCTTCGGCAGGACGCCCGAGCGCGTGCCCTGCACGAGGAGACGCATGGCGACACTCTGGGACGCCTGCCAGCGGTTGAACGGATCGCTGTCGTGGCGCAGCAGCACGAGCCGATCGGCGTCGGCCATGTCCATCTCGATTCGCACCGGGGCGGAGAAGCCGCGAAACAGCGACGGCACCGGCGGGGTGGCGACGTCGGTGAAGGTAAGGGTGTCGCTGGCCCGCTCCAGCACGAACACGCCGTCCCGGACCCGGTCGCAGACCACAGCGAGAGGACCATCGCTGCCGACGAGTCCGAGGCTCACCGGGATGGTCAGGGGCGGGCTGTCGGGGGCGCCGGGCAGACTCTGGCGGAAGGTCAGCCGATAGCTGCGCGCGTCCGCGTCGTAGGCGCCCTGCACGGCGACGCGCGGCGTGCCGGGTCGTTCGTACCAGCGCGCGAATGCGTCGAGATCCCGCCCGGAGGCGACCGCGAAGGCAGCCAGGAAATCCTCCACCGTGGCCGCGCGGCCGTCATTGTCGGCAAAGTAGCGATCCATTCCGGCGCGGAAGGTCTGCGCACCGAGGAGCGTGCGCAGCATCCGCACGATCTCGGCGCCCTTCTCGTAGACGGTCGCCGTGTAGAAGTTGTTGATCTCGGCATATTGCCGGGGCCGCACCGGGTGGGCCAGCGGCCCGGCATCCTCTGGGAACTGCCGGGCCCGCAGGGTGCGGACCTCGCCGATGCGATGCACTGCGCGCGAGCGCATGTCGGAGGAGAATTCCTGGTCGCGGAAGACCGTCAGCCCCTCCTTGAGGCAGAGCTGGAACCAGTCCCGGCAGGTGATGCGGTTGCCCGTCCAATTATGAAAGTACTCGTGCGCGATGATGGCCTCGATCGCCGCGTAATCGGCATCCGTCGCCGTCTCGGGGGAGGCCAGCACGTAGCGGTCGTTGAAGATGTTGAGGCCCTTGTTCTCCATCGCGCCCATGTTGAAGTCGGAGACCGCGACCACATTGAAGACATCGAGGTCGTAGGCGCGGCCGAAGACGGTCTCGTCCCAGGCCATGGCGCGCGCGACGGCCTCTAGGGCGTAGTCCGCCCGTGCGGCTTTGCCCGGCTCGACATAGACGGCGAGCGTGACCCGGCGGCCCTCGCTCGTGGTGAAATCGCGCTGGACGTGGTCGAGGCGCCCGCCGACCAGGGCGAAGAGGTAGGCCGGCTTCGGGTGGGGATCGTGCCAGATCGCGTAGTGCCGCCCCGGCCCGGCCTCGCCAGCCTCCATCGGGTTGCCGTTGCCCAGAAGAACCGGCGCCTCGGTCTGGTCCGCCTCGATGCGGGTTCTGTAGACCGCCATCACGTCGGGTCGGTCGAGGAAATAAGTGATCCGGCGGAAGCCGTCGGCCTCGCACTGCGTGCAGTAGACGCCGTTCGACCGGTAGAGCCCCATCAGCTTCGTGTTGGCCGTCGGGTCGATCTCGGTCTCGATCGTGAGGGTGAAGGCCCCGGCCGGCGGGTGCGTCAGGGTCAGGGTCGAGGGCGTGACCGTGTAGGCGTCGGCCGCCAGGGGCGTTCCGTCGAGGCGCAAGTCCGTCAGGGTGAGGTCGTCCCCATCGAGGACAAGGGGGGCGCCGGCCCGGCCGTCCGGGTTGGGTCGTAACCTGATCTCCGCGCGCACCCGCGTCGCGGTGGGATGCAGTGCGACGTCGAGCGCCACGGTCTCGATCAGGTAGTCGCTCGGGCGGTAATCCTCGAGGCGGGTCGCGATCGGAGTCTCGGTGCGCATGCGGGTCCCTTCCGGCGTCCGCCCCATCTTGCGGGGGCGGCGGCAGCGGCGCAACGCGCGGGCCCCAGGCCCGTTGACGCGTGCGTGCGCCGGTCCACATAGGCGCCATCCATTGGAAGAGAGCACTACCCCATGCGTTTCCTGCACACCATGGTCCGAGTCGCCGACCTCGACCGGGCCCTCGACTTCTACGTGAACACCTTCGGGCTCCAGGAGGTGCGCCGGGTCGATAACGAGAAGGGCCGCTTCACCCTGGTCTTCCTCGCCGCCCCCGACGATGCCGGCACGGCGCGCGAGACCCAGGCGCCCGTCATCGAGCTGACCCACAACTGGGACCCCGAGAGCTATTCGGGCGGGCGCAATTTCGGACACCTCGCCTACGAGGTGGACGACATCTACGCGTTTTGCGCCAAGCTCCAGGCGGCCGGCATCACCATCAACCGCCCGCCCCGCGACGGCAACATGGCCTTCGTGAAGTCGCCGGACGGCATCTCGATCGAGCTGTTGCAGAAGGGCCCGGCCAAGCCGCCTCAGGAGCCCTGGTCCTCCATGGAGAACACGGGCTCCTGGTAGCCCGAACCGACGAGCCGCCGTGCGCCGGCGGCTCGTCCCGTCGTCAGGCGCCGGTCTCGGGCGCGGGCGTGAGGCCGAGCTGGGTCAGTTTGGCCGCCACGATCTCGATCGGCCGGCGCAGCTTCAGGCTCATCACCGAGACCGGAATGCCCTCCCGGGCCATCGCGGTGAGTTGCTGGACGGATTCGAGCGTCCAGGCCGTGTCGTTCGTCGCCATCGCTTCCTCCTGTTCCGTGTGTCTACCGGCCGGGGCGCTGCCGCCAGCGGGCCGAGTCCGGCAGTTGGAGCGGGGCATCGGCCTCGCCAAGCGGGGTGTCCAAAATCTCGGCATGCCGATCCTGGCGTCACGCCTTGCGTCGCGAACGCCCTTGACCTGTCGCGCCCGCCCGGCGCACATCCGCCGCGGATCAGTCGGCCGGGCGGCCGCTCCGGGCGCAGAGTTCAAAGCTCCTTGCCTGGGGAGGAAAGTCCGGGCTCCATGGAGAGACGGTGCCGGATAACGTCCGGCGGGGGCGACCCCAGGGACAGTGCCACAGAGAGCAGACCGCCATGGTGTCGACCTCGGTCGATGCTGCGGTAAGGGTGAAAGGGTGCGGTAAGAGCGCACCGCGGACGCGGCAACGCGGACGGCACGGCAAACCCCACCGGGAGCAAAACCGAATAGGGGCGACACGCGCGGGCTTCGGTCCGCGCAGGCTCTCTCTCCAGGCTCGTCGCCCGGGTTGGTTGCTCGAGGCGTTCGGTAACGATCGTCCCAGAGGAATGGCCGCCACGTCAGAGCGATCCTTGCGGATCGCTCGGGCCCTACAGAACCCGGCTTAAAGGCCGGCTGATCCGCGTTTCACCCTGCGACTGCTACCGAAACCCGAACGAAAACTTACGCTCGGTTAACCTTGCTGAGGTCTGATCGCTGCCGGCGGCGCACTCCCGCCCAGGTTCGTTGACGGCGCTCAGAGGCCCATGGTACCCCGATTCATCCCGTCAACGGCGATTTTCGGATCGACGGACGCAGCCTGTCCAAGGCAGGCCGGTGTCCGCTCGCGCGGTCGCGTCACGCGTCGACCCGGAGACGCCCCGTCTCTCCGAGCCGCGCCAGCGCGCTCCAGCCCCGTGGAAGGGACGCATGCGCCGCTTCAGTCCGGTTTCGTCCTCGCTCTCGCCCCGACCTTCGTCCCGTGTGCGCGTCGTACGACCGTCCCGTATCGGGGCCGCCCGATGACCCGTGCGCCGCGCGCGCCGCGGCCGGTCGACGGAGCGCCGCACGTTCCGGTCCTCCTCAACGAGGTTCTGCAGGCCCTCGACCTTCCGGGCCGCACCCTAGCGGTGGACGGGACCTTCGGCGCCGGCGGCTATACGCGTGCCATGCTGAAGGCCGACCCCGCGGTGCAGGTCCTGGCAATCGACCGCGACCCCGGCGCCATCGCGGGGGGCGCGCCCCTGGTGGCGGAGGCCGCCGGCCGCCTCGCCCTGGTGTCCGGCCGCTTCGGCACCCTGGATTCCTGCGTGCGGGCGGCGGGTCACGCCGAGGCCGATGCGGTCATTCTCGATATCGGCGTCTCGTCGATGCAGATCGACCAGCCCGAGCGCGGCTTCTCGTTCCGCAACGATGGTCCCCTCGACATGCGCATGGAGCGCGCCGGACCGAGCGCCGCCGACCTCGTCAACGAGTCCGAGGAAGCGGATCTGGCCGACATCATCTACCATTACGGCGAGGAGCGCCGCTCGCGCGCCGTGGCGCGCGCGATCATCGAGGCCCGGCGCAAGGCCCGGATCGAGACCACCGCAGCCCTGGCGGAGATCGTCGCCAGCGTGGTCTGGGCCGATCCGGCGAGCGGCATCCACCCAGCGACCCGCACCTTCCAGGGATTGCGGATCGCCGTGAACGACGAACTCGGCGAGCTGGTGCAGGCGCTGCATGCCGCCGAGCGGATCCTGAAGCCGGGCGGGCGCCTCGGCGTGGTCACGTTCCACTCGCTGGAGGACCGGATCGTGAAGCAGTTCTTCTCGGCCCGGAGCGGCCGGGCGGCCCAGGCCTCGCGCCACGTGCCGAGCCTCGAGGCGCCGGCGCCGCGCAGCTTCGCGGCCGTCACCAAAGGGCCGGTCCTGCCGTCGGAGGCCGAGATCGCCGTCAATCCCCGCGCCCGCTCGGCCAAGCTGCGCGCGGTCCAGCGCACGGATGCGCCCGCGCCAGAGCCCCTGGCGGCCATCGAGACCCTGGCCGCGCTGCCCGCGCGGACGGGCCGCAGTGGAGGAGCGCGCCGGTGATCCGATTGCTGAACCTCGTCGCGGTGCTGGGCCTGATCGGGTCGGCGATCTACGCCTACTCGATCAAGTACGACACACTCTATCAGGCCGGTCAGGTCTCGAAGGCCCAGAGCCAGCTCAAACGGGAGCGCCAGGCCATCGCGGTCCTGCGCGCCGAGTGGCAGCTCCTCACCCGCCCCGATCGCCTGCAGGCGGCGGTGGACCGCTACCTCGCGCTGGAGCCGATCGGCACCGTCCATCTCGGGCGCCTCGCCGACCTGCCGACCCGTCCCGACCGCGGCGACGAAATCGGCCGTCTCCTCGCCGCCACCGCGACGCCGAAGGAGAAGCCGGTGGCCGGGCGCGCCTCCGACGACCCGCGCACCACGGGCAGCGTCACGCCCCGGACCACCACCACCAGAACCCCGACCACGACTTCGAGGTAGTGTCCGTGTCCGAAGTCCAGCCCCCCGACGTATCCCGGCCCGACCCGATCCCGGAGGCCCAGGACTCCGCGCTCCACGAGCATCGGGTCGAGTCCCAAGGTTCGGTCGACTCGCAAGGTTCGGTCGACTCGCAAGCTCCGGTGGAGTCCGAAGCCCCGGCGCCAGTCGAGCGCATCGCCGACGCGTCCGTCGCCCGGACCAGCTGGCTGGTGCGCGGCGCGAAGGCCATGTTCCACCTCGCCATCGAGCGCTCCTACGCCCGCGTGGGCCTCGTGGGCCTCGGCTTCGCTCTGGTCTTCGCCACCATCTCCGGCCGTCTCATCTACATGGCGGCTTTCCCGGAGCCGGATAATGGCGATCGCCGGATCGCGGCCGCCGCCACCACGGCGATCCGACCCGATATCGTCGACCGCAACGGTGAGATTCTGGCCACCGACATCCGCACGGTCTCGATCTTCGCCGAACCCCGCAACATCTACGACAAGGACGAGGCGGTCGAACTCCTCACTGCCGTGCTGCCGCAGATCAACGCCACCGAATTGCGGGCCAAGCTCTCCACGAAGAAAGGCTTCGTCTGGGTCAAGCGCGAGATCACTCCGAAGCAGCAGGCGGAGGTCCACCGGCTCGGCATTCCGGGCATCGGCTTCCTGCCCGACCACAAGCGCGTCTACCCGAACGGCACGGCCGCCGCCCACATCCTGGGGGTGACCAACCTCGACAACATCGGCATCGCCGGCATCGAGAAGTACATCGACAACCAGGGTAACAAGGCGCTCAACGATTTCGGTCTGGTCGCCAAGCAGACCGACCTGAAGCCGGTGCAACTCTCCATCGATCTGCGGGCGCAGTTCGCCGTGCGGGACGAGCTGGCCTGGGGTCTCGAGCACTTCAAGGCCAAGGCCGCCGCTGGCATGATCCTCGACGTGCAGACCGGGGAGGTGATCGCACTCGCCTCCCTGCCGGACTTCGACCCGAACGATCCGGCCGACGCGCTCAATCCCGACCGCATCAACCGGATGAACGTCGGCGTCTACGAGATGGGTTCGACCTTCAAGGCGATGACCTTGGCGATGGCCCTCGATTCCGGCAAGTTCAACGTCAACTCGACCTTCGACACGCGCGGCGGCGTGCTGAACTGGGGCCGGCAGAAGATCCACGAGTACCACGGCACCAACCGCGTCATCACGATGCCGGAGGTGTTCACGCACTCGTCCAACATCGGCTCGGCCAAGATGGCCCTCGGCATCGGCGTGCCCGGCCACAAGGCCTTCCTGAAGAAGATGGGCCTGACCGACCGCGTCCGCACGGAACTGCCCGAGAGCGCCGAGCCCATCGTTCCCGCTCGCTGGACCGAGATCAACACCATCACCATCGCGTTCGGCCACGGCCTCGCGGTGGCACCGATCCAGGCCACGGCGGCGGTGGCGGCGATCGCCAACGGCGGCTTCCTGATGACGCCGACCTTTCTCAAGACGACCGCCGAGGAGGCGATGGCCAAGGCCACCCGCGTGCTCAAGCCCGAGACCAGCGAGGCGATGCGCTTCATCATGCGGCTCAACGCCGTCGAGGGCTCGGCCAAGAAGGCGGCGATTCCGTACTACTTCGTGGGCGGCAAGACCGGCACCGCCGAGAAGGTGATCCACGGCCGCTACGTGAAGAACCGCCTGTTCACGACCTTCATGGCCGCCGCACCCATGAACAACCCGAAATACCTTTTCGTGACCATCATGGACGAGCCCCAGGGCCTGCCGGAATCCGGCGGTTACGCCACCGCCGCCTGGAACTCCGGGGTCGTCACCGGACGCGTGATCGAGCGCGTCGCCCCCGTCCTCGGCCTGCCGCCCCAGTTCGACCCGCCGGTGAAGCCCTTCCCCCTCATGGTGAAGCTCGGCGCCTACCACGCCACGCAGGTGGACGGGCGATGAGCGGGCCGACCCTCGGTGGGCTCTTTCCCGAGGCGGAGGCCGGCCTCGCCGACCTGCCGGTCGCGGGTCTGACGGCGGATTCGCGAAAGGTCGGGCCGGGCTTCGTCTTCGTCGCCGTGCCGGGCACCGTGGCCGACGGCCGCCGCTTCGCCGCCAAGGCTGCGGCGGCCGGCGCCGTGGCGGTGGTGAGCGAGGGCCCACGCCCGGAGGGTCTCGGGCCAAGCGTGCCCTACGTCACCGTGGCGGATGTGCGCCGCAGCCTCGCCCGCGCGGCGCAGGCCTTCTCGGGCCGGCAGCCGGCCCGGGTGGTGGCGGTGACGGGGACGAGCGGAAAGAGTTCGGTCACCGATTTCGTGCGCCAGATCCTGGCGCGCCTCGGCGCCGAGGCCGCGAGCCTCGGCACGGTCGGCATCGTCACCAGCCGGGGCGCCACCTACGGTTCGCTCACCACTCCCGACCCCGTGACCCTGCACGCCACCCTGGCGCGGCTCGCCGACGACGGCATCGACGATCTGGCCATGGAGGCGTCCTCCCACGGGATCGAGCAGCGCCGCCTCGACGGGGTCGCGCTCGCCGCGGTGGGCTACACCAATCTCGGCCGTGACCATCTCGACTACCACGCCACCATGGACGACTACCTGGCGGCCAAGTTGCGGCTGTTCACGACACTGGCGCAGCCCGGCATCCCGTCGGTGATCAACAGCGACGGCGCCTATGCGGATGTCGTCGTGGCGGCCGCCGCCGCCCGTGGCCTCGATGTCCACACCACGGGGTCGAAGGGCGATACGGTGCGGCTGATCTCCGCGCGCACCGAGGGCTTTCACCAACATCTCGCCTTGCAGGCGCCCGGCGCCTCGGGCCGGTTGCAGGACTACACCGTGCGCCTGCCGCTGGTCGGCGGCTTTCAGGTGGAGAACGCGCTGCTCGCCGCCGGCCTCGTGCTGGTGACCCCCGCCGGCCGGGCCGATCCGGCGGGCGTGATCGCCGCCCTTGAGCACCTCACCGGCGTGCCGGGCCGCATGGAGCGGATCGGCGAAGCCAATGGCGGGCTCTGCCTCGTGGACTACGCCCACAAGCCCGAAGCCCTCAAGGGCGTGCTGACGGCGCTCCGTCCCTTCGCGACGGGGCGCCTGCGCCTCGTTTTTGGCTGCGGCGGAGACCGTGACACCGGCAAGCGCCCGATCATGGGCGCCATCGCGGCGAGACAAGCCGATGCCGTCATCGTCACCGACGACAATCCCCGCAGCGAGGACCCGGCCGCAATTCGCGCCGCGATCCTGGCCGCCGCGCCGGGCGCCGTCGAGATCGGCGACCGGGCCGAGGCGATCCGCACCGCCGTGCGGGCGCTGGAGCCCGGTGACGTGCTCGTGGTGGCCGGCAAGGGCCATGAAACCGGCCAGATCGTGGGGTCACAGGTCCTGCCCTTCTCGGACCACGACGTCCTCCGGGCTGCGATCGCGGAACGCTCAGCATGACCGACACCACCCCGCTCTGGACGTCCGACGCCCTGGAGGCCGCCACCGGCGGCACGCTGTCGGGCGCGCCAACGCCGATCACCGGCGCCTCGATCGACACCCGCACGCTGCAGCCCGGCGACCTGTTCTTCGCCATCCGGGGCGAGGCTCGGGACGGGCACGACTTCGTCGCGGCCGCCCTGGCGCGGGGCGCCGGCGCGGCCGTGGTCGCGGAAGATCGGGCGCAGGATTTCGCGGGCGTCGGGCCGGTCCTGGCCGTCCCGGGCACGGGTGAAGATCCCGTCCTCGGCGCCATGCGGGCGCTCGGCGCCGCGGCCCGCGCCCGCACGGACGCGAGCATCGTCGCGGTGACAGGGTCGGTCGGCAAGACCGGGACCAAGGAGGCGCTGCGCCACGTCCTCTCCGCGCAGGGGGCGACGCACGCTTCCATCGCCTCGTACAACAACCACTGGGGCGTGCCCCTGACCCTGGCGCGGATGCCCGCCGAGACCCGGTTCGGCGTGTTCGAGATCGGCATGAACCACCCGGGCGAGATCGTGCCACTCACCGCGATGGTGCAGCCCGACATCGCCCTGGTAACCACCGTCGAGCCCGTGCACATCGAGCACTTCGCCTCGCTCTCGGCCATCGCCGACGCCAAGGGCGAGATCTTCTCCGGATTGAAGGTGGGCGGCACCGCGATCATCAACCGCGACAACCCGAACTATCCCCGCCTCCTCGCCCACGCCCAGGCTTCGCGCGCCGGTCGGGTCATCTCGTTCGGCGAGCATCCGGAGGCGGATGTCCGCGCCCGGCGCATCGTCCTGCGCCCCGACCTCTCGGTGGTCGACGCGGTGGTGATGGGCATTCCGGTGACCTACCAGCTCGGCACCCCCGGTCGGCACACGGCCATGAATTCGCTGGGCGTGATGGCGGTGGTGCATGCACTCGGGGCGGACCTCGCCCGCGCGGCCCTGTCCCTGGCGGCCCTGCGGCCCCCGGTGGGGCGCGGCGAGCGCACCGCTCTGGCGGTCGGGGAGGGCGAGGCCTTCCTGGTCGACGAGAGCTACAACGCCAACCCGGCCTCGATCCGCGCGGCTCTCGCGACGCTGGCCGGCATCGAGACCGGCCCACGCGGCCGCCGCATCGCGGTGCTGGGCGACATGCTGGAGCTCGGGCCCGAGGGCGAGGCCCACCACCGCGACCTCGCCGGGCCGGTGGAGGCCGCCAAGGTCGACCTCGTCTTCACGGCCGGCCCGCTGATGCGCAACCTGTTCGAGGCCCTGCCCGTGAGCCGCCGCGGCGCCGCGGCGGCGACCTCGGCCGACCTCCTCGAACCCGTGCTCTCGGCCCTGCGCCCCGGCGACGCCGTGATGGTGAAGGGATCGAACAGCATCCGCATGGGCCGGATTGTCGAAGCGCTCAAAGCCCGTTACGCGAACGCCCAAGCCGAACCGCCGCACGCCGCCGCGCGCTGAGGCGACCTTCATGACGGCCGGGGAGGGTGACGCGCGCGCGCCTCCGGCCGAGTTCCGAACTGAACCACGGCCGGGTGCTGGATGCTGTATCTCCTCTCGGACTTGAGCGGCACCGTCTCCGCCCTCAACGTCTTCCGCTACATCACCTTCCGCACCGGCGGCGCGCTGTTCACGGCGGGCCTGTTCGTGTTCTGGTTCGGGCCGCTGATCATCTCCCTGCTCCGCCTGCGCCAGGGCAAGGGCCAGCCGATCCGCGAGGACGGCCCCCAGTCGCACCTGCTGACGAAGCGCGGCACGCCCACCATGGGCGGCCTGATGATCCTGGCCGGCTGCGTGGTGGCGATCCTGCTCTGGGCGAACCCGCGCAATCACTACGTCTGGGTGACGCTGGCGGTGACCCTCGGCTTCGGCGCGATCGGGTTCTACGACGACTACCTCAAGGTCACGAAGCAGTCGCACAAGGGCTTCTCCGGCAAGTTCCGCCTGGCCCTCGAAGCCGCCATCGCCATCGCGGCCTGCACGCTGATCGCGGTCTACTCGCCGCCCGCCCTTCAGAACCAGCTCGCCTTCCCGGTCTTCAAGGACGCGCTTCTGAACCTCGGCTGGTTCTACGTGCTGTTCGCCGCCTTCGTGATCGTCGGCGCCGGCAACTCCGTGAACATGACCGATGGCCTCGACGGTCTCGCCATCGTGCCGGTGATGATCGCCTGCGGCACCTTCGGCGTGATCGCCTACCTCGTGGGCAACGTCTTCACGGCGGGCTACCTCCAGGTGAACTACGTTCGCGACACGGGTGAACTCGCGGTGGTCTGCGGGGCGGTGATCGGGGCGGGGCTCGGCTTCCTCTGGTTCAACGCGCCCCCCGCGCAGGTCTTCATGGGCGATACCGGGTCCCTGGCGCTCGGCGGTCTGCTGGGCACCATCGCGGTGGCGACCAAGCACGAGATCGTGCTGGCCATCGTCGGCGGCCTGTTCGTGCTGGAGATGATGTCGGTGATCATCCAGGTCGCCTCGTTCAAGCTCACGGGGAAGCGGGTCTTCCGCATGGCGCCGATCCACCATCATTTCGAGCAGAAGGGCTGGAAGGAGCCGCAGGTCGTGATCCGGTTCTGGATCATCGCGGTGATCCTGGCGCTCGCCGGTCTCGCCACCCTGAAGCTGCGCTGAGCCCCGTCACGATGACGCCCGTCACCACCTTCGCCGGCCGGAAGGTCGCCCTGTTCGGCCTCGGCGGCTCCGGTCTCGCCACTGTCCGAGCCCTCATCGCCGGCGGCGCCGACGTGCTCGCCTGGGACGACAGCCCGGAGAGTACGGGCCGCGCCCGCGACCAGGGCGTTACGGTGTTCGACCTGAACGAGGCCGACTGGTCCGGCTTCTCGGCCCTCATCCTCGCCCCCGGCGTGCCGCTGACCCATCCGGCGCCGCACTGGACCGTGGAGAAGGCGCGCGAAGCCGGCATTCCCGTCATCGGCGACATCGAACTGTTCGCCGAGGAGCGCCGGGCGCTGGCGCCGGGCGCGCCCTTCGTCGCCATCACGGGCACCAACGGCAAGTCGACCACCACGGCGCTGATCGCCCATATCCTGGCCTCCGCGGGCCGCGACGTTCAGATGGGCGGCAATATCGGCACCGCGATCCTCTCGCTGGCACCGCCAGCGCCGGACCGGATCCACGTGATCGAGATGTCCTCGTTCCAGATCGATTTGACACCCAGCCTCGACCCGAGCCTCGGCATCCTCCTCAACATCACGCCCGACCACCTCGACCGCCACGGCACGCTCGCCGACTACGCTGCCATCAAGGGGCGGCTGGTGGCGGGTGCGGACCGCGCCATCGTCGGCGTCGACGACGATCTCAGCCGGGCCATCGCGGATGCGCGGACGGGGCCGACCGTGCGCATCCATGTCGGGACGCCGCAAGCGGGCTTCGATGGCCTGTCGGCCCGGGACGGAACGGTGTTCGACGCCGACGGGACGCCGATCGTCGACCTGACGGGAGTCGGCTCCCTGCGGGGCGCGCACAACTGGCAGAACGCGGCCGTGGCCGCTGCCTGCGTCCGGGCCCTCGGGATCAGCGACGCCGAACTCGTCGCCGGCCTGCGCAGCTTTCCCGGCCTGCCCCACCGCATGGAGGAGGTCGCCCGGCGCGGGCGCGTGCTCTTCGTCAACGATTCGAAGGCGACCAACGCCGACTCCACCGAGAAAGCGCTCACCGCCTTCCACGACATCCACTGGATCCTCGGCGGCAAGGCCAAGGAGGGCGGGATCGTACCCCTGGCGCCGCTCTTCGGCCGGGTCGCCCATGCCTATCTCATCGGCGCGGCGAGCGACGCGTTCGCCGCCACCCTGGAGGGGCGGGTGCCCTACACGGCTTGCGGCACCCTCGCGGTCGCGACCGCCAAGGCAGCCGAGGCGGCGGCCGCGTCTGAGGCGGCGGAACCCGTGGTCCTGCTCTCGCCGGCCTGCGCCTCCTACGACCAGTTCCGCAGCTTCGAGGATCGCGGGGATCAGTTCCGGAATCTGGTGCGCGCGCTGCCCTGAGACCCGGCTTTTCTCGAAATCTCAATCATTCTCGCGCCTCATCGAAGCCTGGAGCGCGCCCCAGCCTGTCGGCGGCGCGATGATGGGTTGCGTGCATGGCGTTCACGATGGCACCCGGCGCTTCGCGCTGGCAGGCGGGCGCCTGGGCGGGGCTTCCCGTCCTGCACGTGCTCCGGCGTCTCGCGACGGTGCTTCTCGTCGCCTTCATCTTCTTCGCCTGCTTCGCCTTCTCGGACACGTCGCCCTACGACATGGTGGCGATCCCCACCATCCTGCTCTGGCTCTGCTTGGGTCTGCGCCTGCACCGGGGCATGCTGCCGCTGCTCTGGCTCCTGATCCTCTACGTCAGCGCCATCACCGTCGCGCTGCTGCCCTTCATCGACCAGCCGCTGCCGGTGACCTGGACGATCCAGCTCGCCTACCTGTCGATCACCGGCGTGTTCTTCGCGATGCTGTTCTCCGACGACACGCATGCGCGCATGGAACTGGCGCTCAAGACCTTCGTGGCGAGCTGCCTCCTGTCGAGCGCTTTCGGCATCGTCGGGTATTTCGGCTTCATCCCGACGGAGGACCTGTTCTACAAGTACGGACGCGCCTCCGGGACCTTCCAGGACCCGAACGTCTTCGGCTCGTTCCTGACGCTCGGCGCCCTCTACCTCATGCACGGGCTGCTCCTCGGCACCACCCGCCGGCCGATCCTCTCCGCCGTCGTGCTTCTGGTGATCGTGGCCGGCATCTTCCTGTCGTTCTCGCGCGGCTCCTGGGGCGGGACCCTCATCGCCATCGCGGTGATGGTCGGCAGCGTCTACCGCACCACGCGGTCCACGGCCCTGCGCCGGCGCATCGTCACGCTCATGGTCCTGGCGGTCGCGGGTTCGGCGCTCGCCATCGTCGGCCTGATGTCGATCGGCGACACGGCGGAGATGTTCTCCAAGCGCGCGGCGGTCACGCAGGATTACGACACCGGCGAGACCGGCCGTTTCGGCAACCAGATGCGCGGCATCGGCATGCTGGTCGACGAGCCCCTCGGAATGGGGCCCTTGCGCTGGCGCCTGATCTTCGCCCTGGAGCCGCACAACAGCTACATCGGCAGCTTCGCCAATGGCGGCTGGGTCGGGGGCGCCACCTTCATCGGCCTCGTGGTGATGACGAGCTTCGTGGGCTTCCGCCTGATGAGCCGGGACACGCCCTACCGGCGGCACGCACAGATCGTCTGGCCCGCGCTGATGATGTTCTTCCTGCAGGCGGCGCAGATCGACATCGAGAAGTGGCGCCACGTCTACATGATGCTGGGCATGATCTGGGGCCTGGAGGCCGCCCGCCTGCGCTGGCTCGCCGGCCGGGTCTGTACCTGACCGGGATCGTTCAGGCGTCCCGGGGCGCGCTGTCGGCTTCCGGTTCCTCCGGCTCGGGATCGGCCGTCCAGGCGGTGGCGAAGGCCGCAAGGTGTCGGGCATCGGCGAAGGCCATCACCGCGACGGCTCGATCCTCCGGCATCGCCCCGGGATAAGGCGCCAGAAGCACCTTCTCCTGCGAGAACGTGGCGCCCGGGGCATGCTCAGCGAGCCAGGCCTCCACTTCGGGCAGGAGGCGGCTCGAGTCGGCCGGGTCGCGTGCGCGGGAATCCCCGCGCAACACCAGGACGTAGGAGCCCAACGCCGGATTGCGCTGCTGCACGGCCTTCACGATGTCGATGAACATGGCGCTCGTGTCCGCTCGTTCTCAGTGCAGCTTCACGCGGGACTCGGTGCGCCGCGTCAGCGCGCGGGCGACCGCGTCGAGGGTGGTCTTGACCGTTCCGTGCAGAGCCTGCTCGTGCATCTTGTAGAGCGAACGGTACATCATCCGAGCGAAGAGCCCGGCGATGAACATGTTCTTGCCCTTGATGAAACCCATCAGGCTGCCCACCGTGGAGTACTCGCCCAGCGAGACCAGCGAGCCGAAATCGCGGTACTTGAAAGCCTTCAACGGCTTGCCGGCCATCTTGTCGGGAATGATCTTGATGAGGTGCGAGGCCTGCTGGTGCGCGGCCTGGGCGCGGGGCGGGATCGGCGTGTCGGAGCCCTTCTCGACCAGATAAGCGCAGTCGCCCATGGCGAAGATGTCCGGGTCGCGGGTGGTCTGCAGGGTCGGGGTCACCACGAGCTGGTTGTTGCGCGTGGTCTCGAGGCCGCCGATCTCGTGTAGGAAGGGCGGCGCCTTCACGCCGGCCGCCCAGACCACGAGTTCGGAGGGGATGAAGCCGCCATCGGCGAGCTGGACCCCATCGGGCCGGACCTCCGTCACCCGCGCGCCGGCGCGAACCTCGACGCCGATCTTGTCGAGCAGCACCATGACGTCGCGGGACATCCGCTCCGGCACCGCCGGCAGGATGCGGCTCGCCGCCTCGACCAGGGTGATCTTGAGGTCCTTGGCCGGATCGATCCGGTCGAGGCCGGTGGCGGCCACGGCGCGCGTGGTGCGGTGGAGCTCGGCGGCGAGCTCGGTGCCGGTCGCCCCGGCGCCGATGACCGTGACGTGGAGCTGGCCCGGCCGCACCGGACCCGGCTGGGTATGGGCGCGCAGCATGCCGTTGATCAGGCGCTGGTGGAACCGCACCGCCTGGCCCTGGGTGTCGAGGGCGATGGCGTTCTCCTTCACGCCGGGCGTGCCGAAATCGTTGGTGGTCGAACCCACCGCCATCACCAGGGTGTCGTAGGGGATCTCGCGCACCGGCGTGACCTCGCGGCCCTCGGTGTCGTGGCTGGCCGCGAGGTGGATCGCGCGCTTGGTACGGTCGAGGCCGGTCATCTCGCCGATACGGTAGCGGAAATGGTGCCGGTGGGCGTGGTGCAGGTAGTCGACCGCGTGGTGGCCGACATCGAGGCTGCCGGCGGCGACCTCGTGCAGCAGCGGCTTCCAGATATGGGTCCGGGCCCGGTCGACGAGGGTGATGTGGGCCTTGTGCGTGCGGCCGAGCTTGTCGCCCAGCTTCGTTGCGAGTTGCAGGCCCGCCGCACCACCGCCGACGACGACGATGCGGTGGAGTTTGTCCTCGGTTTCGCCCGGTACCATGTCGATCAGGTCCTCGTGTGCCGCAAGTGCGCGGATGCGTGCCCCGACGTCGGGCTATGCGCGTTCATCCCAGGGTTCAGCTTAGTAGGATTGCAATCCGACCGCCATTCCCGTCACGCCGGTGCGCCCGGCTGGCGCAGGGGATGCGCCCGGGCGAAGGCGTCCTGCGCGAGGCAATCCTCGGCGATCCGGCGCACCGTCGGGAAGGGGGCGGTGTCGACACCGAAGATGCCGGTGCCCACCCAGAGGCTGACGAGGCAGAGGTCGGCGTGGCTGACCGCGTCGCCTTGTGCGTAGCGCCCGGTGCCCGGCTCCTGGGTGAGGCGTGTCTCCAGGGTCTTCAGCCCGGTCGCCATCCAGTGGCGCACGAAGCCGAGCATGCGCTCGCGCGGCAGGTCGTAGGTCTCCATCAGGAAGTTGCGCACCCGCGGCACGTAGAGCGGATGCGTGTCGCAGGCGACGACCTGAGCGAGCGACCGGGCGCGGGCGCGCTCGCGGGGCTGGCTCGGCAGGAGCGGCGTCGCCGGGTGGATGTCCTCGAGGTAGTCGAGGATCGCCAGGGACTGGATCAGGGGCGGGCCGTCGCCGTCGAAGAAGGCAGGCACCGCGCCCTGGGGATTGATCGCCAGGAAATCCGGCTTGAACTGCTCGCCGGCATCGAGGTCGAGGAAGACCTCCTCGTAGGGGATGCCCTTCAGGTTGAGGGCGACCCGGACCCGGAAGGCGGCGGCCGAGCGCCAATTGCCGTACATCTTCATGCGTGCGACGTTCCCTCTTCGCGGACTCTGGTCCGTCTCTCGTCGCCCCGACCACACCCGACATCGCGCCCGCCCGCAAGCCCGTTCTGCGGGCGCAGGCGCGCGAGGCCCATGATTTGGCAGCGCCGTGATCATCGCGCATAGGAGAACGCGAGGTGTCGAGCCTCGGCCGGTGATTGACGCGATGCAGATCGAAACGCCCTACCTGATGTTCCTCGGCGACGTGCCGGACCGGCTGGCCGCCAAGACCGCCTACGGCATCAAGGACTGGCGCCCCGAGTGGTGCGTCGGCCAGTTGCGGCTGCCGGGCTGCGCCGCCGATCTCGGCATTCCGGACCTGACCCTCGCCGAGGCCGTACAGAAGGGCTGCCGCACGATGGTGATCGGCGTCGCCAATGCCGGCGGCGTCCTGCCGGAGCACTGGATCGCCCAGGTCGTGGCGGCCCTGGATGCCGGCCTCGACATCGCCAGCGGACTGCATGCCCGCCTCGGGGCGGTGCCGGCCATCGCCGAGGCCGCCGAGCGCAACGGTCGCCAACTGCACGACGTGCGCCACACCGCGGAGACGTTCGCCACCGGCAAGGGTACGAAGCGTCCCGGCCGCCGCCTGCTCAGCGTCGGCACCGACTGCTCGGTCGGCAAGAAGTACACTGTGCTCGCCCTCGAGAAGGGCATGCGCGAGCGCGGTTTCGACGCCGATTTCCGCGCCACCGGCCAGACCGGCGTCTTCATCTCGGGACGCGGCGTCGCCATCGACGCGGTGGTGGCCGACTTCATCTCCGGTGCCGTGGAGTGGATCGCGCCGGCCGCCGCGCCGGACCACTGGGACCTCCTCGAAGGCCAGGGCTCGCTGTTCCACCCCTCCTTCGCCGGGGTCAGCCTCGGGCTGCTGCACGGGGCGCAGGCCGACGCCTTTGTAGTGTGCCACGAGCCGACCCGCACGACGATGCGCGGCGTCCAGCATCCGCTACCCACGATCCAGCAGGTCATCGACCTCACGATCCAGCTCGGGAGCCTGACCAATCCGGACATCCGTCCGGTGGGCATCGCCGTCAACACGCAGGACCTGGAGGAGGGGGCGGCGCGGGCGTTGCTGGCCGACCTCGCCCGGACGCACGACCTTCCCGCTACCGATCCGGTGCGTTTCGGCGTCGAGGGCATCGTCGACCGGATCGTCGCGGAGTTTCCGCCTGCCGTGACGGGGGCGAGCGCGTGAGCCGGCGTCTCGACGTCGCGGTCGAGCGCTTCCCCATCGCGGGGGCGTTCACCATCGCGCGGGGCAGCCGCACCGAGGCGGTGGTGGTGGTCGCCACCATCACCGACGCCGAGGGCCGGGTCGGGCGCGGCGAGTGCGTGCCCTATGCCCGCTACGGGGAGACCGTGGAGAGCGTCGCCGACTTGATCCTGGCACGGGCCGGCGACATCGCCGACGGGGCCAGCCGGGCCGATCTGCAGACCGGCATGAAGGCGGGTGCCGCGCGCAACGCCCTCGATTGCGCCCTGTTCGACCTGGAGGCCAAGCAGCTCGGACGCCCCGCCTTCATGATCGCGGGCCTGTCGGCGCCGCAGGTCGCCACCACGGCCTACACCCTGAGCCTCGGCGACCCGGCGGGCATGGAGGCGGCGGCATGCAAGGCCGCGCACCGGCCACTGCTCAAGGTGAAACTCGGTGGCGCCGGCGACCCCGAGCGGATCGCCGCCGTGCGGCGCGGCGCCCCGGAGGCACGCCTCATCGTGGATGCCAACGAAGCCTGGCGCCCGGACACGATCGAGGCCAACCTCGCGGCCTGCGTCGCCGCCGACGTCCGCCTGATCGAGCAGCCCCTGCCGGCGGACGCGGACGCCCTGCTCGCCGAGATCGCCCGGCCGATCCCGATCTGCGCCGATGAGAGCCTGCACGACCGCGCCGGCCTCGACGCCCTGAGCCGGCGTTACGACGCCATCAACATCAAGCTCGACAAGGCCGGCGGCCTGACCGAGGCGGTGATGCTGGCCCACGAGGCCCGGGCGCGGGGCTTCTCGCTGATGATCGGCTGCATGGTGGGAACCTCCCTGGCCATGGCGCCCGCCATGCTACTGGCGCACCACGCCGACTACGTGGATCTCGACGGTCCGCTGCTGCTGGCCCGCGACCGCGACCCGGCCTTGCGCTTCGAGGGGAGCCTGATCTACCCGCCCGAACCCGCGCTCTGGGGGTGAGCCCTCAGCGTTTCACGACGAAGCGCAGCACGTAAATCAGCGCCGTGAAGACGAGGAGGCTGACCGCGGAGAAGGCGACGAATCAGAGTACGCGCTTGCCTTTGAGCATGGGCGCCCGCCCGCTCAAGGTCCGTAGCCCCCGGAGCCGATGTCCTCCGCGACCTTTCCGCGAAAGACCCAGCCGGCATAGGCGGTGTCGGCGAGCGCCAGCGGCATGAACACCGCGTTCGCCGCCTGCCAGATCGTGAGCCAGTCCAGGGTGCCGCCGGTGAAGCTGCGGCCCTCGATCTGGAAGCCCTGCACGAAGGCGCCGAGCACCATCCCCTGCGCGAAGGTCGCCACCAAGAAGCCGTAGTGGAAGGCGTTGTCCCAGACGAACTGCGAGCGGTTGGCCTTGAAGCGGAACTCGAAGGCGACGCTGCGGAAGATCGGCGCGATCAGCATGGAATCAGCGGCAGGTAGAGTGCCGGAAGCAGAATGGCGTAGGCGACACTGAAGACCGCGAACAGACCGCCGCTGCCGAGCGCCAGCCAGGTCTCGTTGCCGTCCCAGATCGGCGCCACCGAGACCATCATCCGGTCGCGCCAGTTCCCCTTTCGCGCTGCCGTGAACAGGATGTCGACCCCGAGGTCGAACCCGTCGATGACCACGGACATGGCGACGGCCACCGCGAGCAGGCCCGCCCAGACCGGGGGAGCCAGAAGGCGGCACCCTCGTATTCCATCCCGAAGCCGAACATCCGCTGGTTTCACTCCTGTGCCGCGGACGGATTTGCGCCCTAAGGGATCGAGCGCTCCCCGCGCTCGGCCACTCTAGCCCCATCCCGTCGGCTTTGCGCACCCCGCCAGGGCGGTTTCCGGTCGCTGTCCGAAAGGGTGTCGCGGGAGGACGGTGGCGGGCCGGCGACGCGCCGGATCACCTCGGCACCGCCCCCGTGCAGAACGTCGGCCCGCGCTTCCTCGGGCAGTGCCTCCCAGAGGTCGAGGGCGGCGGCCGCGACCTCGGCCCGGTCCGGGACCAGGGCCGGCGCGGCCGGACCCTGCCGTTGCAAGGCGAGCCAGGACAGGAAGCCGATAACCAGGGCGGCACGAAGGAAGAACGACATGGGTCCGGCCCCAGGGGTCTGGCCCGGACGGGGCCGGGACGACGCGGGAAGAAGCTTTCGGGCCGACCGGTAAAGGCTCCCTGACGGACGGAGGCCCAGGCCGCCGGTCGCCTGCCCCGAAGGCCCATATGGTAAATACAAGCTTATCTCGGACCCGCCGGACACTTCGTACGTGTTGCCCCGAAAACGACTGGGGCTCGGATCGACGATAGTTACATCCCGGAAAGCATGCGGCGACAATCGGATCGTCTTGCGAAAGACTCGCTTAAGTCGCCTCTGCGAAGTTGCCTTTCGTCGAGTTTCAGTCGAGCCAAGGGGCGTCGGAGCGGCCAGTCGAGCCACCTCCGCGCTGTGCGTGTCGGTATTGCGTATCTACGGTGCCCTGGCTTCTCTCATCGACGTGCGCCTCGCGGGGCTCGTCCATGAGTCCGTGATCGAAGAGAGCGGCGTTCGCTTCCGGCACGAGCGTTTCCTGGTCTCGCGCCTCGCGACCGGGCTCATCATGATGCTGGGCCTGCCGCCCTATCTGGTGCTTCGCGGAGTGCCGACCGGCATCGAGGCCCTGGCCATCGCGAGCCTGATGCTCCCGGTCTTTGCCGCCGTGCTCCTGTCGCGGACCGGCATCCTCTGGCTCGCCCATGCCATCTCCTCGGCCGGCCTCACCGGCGTGGTGGTCTGCCTCGCGTCGATGACCGGCGGAGCGCAGTCGGCGGCCGTGATCTGGCTCGTGGCGATTCCCCTCGAGGCGGTGGTCTCCGGCTCCCGGCGGGCGACCTTGGCGGCTGCGATCATCGCGGGAATCGGCGCACTCGCCGTCGCCCTCCTGCCGCCCCTCGGGGACGGCACGGCGCTCCCCGACTGGTCGCGCGCCCTGGCCATGCCGATCTTCGCCCTGACGGCCATCGGTCACATCGCCGCCCAGGCCTCGGAGCACTTCCGGCACGAGGGCCGCTGGCTGGCCCGCATGCGGGACAACGAGCGGCGCGACCGCATGCTGCTCTCGGCTATCGACGACCTCGTGACCTGGCACGACCACAACGGCCGCGTCATCGAGGCCAGCGCCTCGGCCGAGCGCTTCGTCGGCGCCGAGGCCGCCTGCCTGCAGGGCCATGGCCTGCTCGAGCGGGTGCATGTCGCCGACCGCCCGCTGCTGCTCCAGGCCCTCAGCGATGTCGCCGCCCACGGCAGTCCGGCCACCGTCCAGTTCCGCCTGCATCTCGACCCGTCCGCGATCCGGGCGCAGGGGGCCTCGCGGGTCATCTTCGCCGAGATGCGCATCCATCGGATCGACGAGGGCGCCGGCGCTCGTTCGGAGTCGAGCGTGGTCGCGGTCACCCGCGACGTCACCGAGCATCGCCGCCACGCGGCCGAGCTGGAGCAGGCGCGGGCCGAAGCGGAACGGGCCGACGAGGTGAAGAGCCGCTTCCTCGCCAATGTCAGCCATGAGCTGCGCACGCCGCTCAATGCCATCATCGGCTTCTCCGAGGTGCTGGCGGGGGAGGGTGGCCTGGCCACCGATGCCGGCCGGACGCGCGAATATGCCGGTATCATCCGGGAATCCGGCCAGCACCTGCTGGAAGTGGTCAACACGCTCCTCGACATGTCGCGGATCCAGAGCGGGCATTTCGACTACGCGCCCGAACCCGTCGACATGAGCGCCCTGGTGCACAGCTGCTGTGACCTGATGCAGCTCAAGTTCGATCAGGCCGGGATCATACTGGTGCGCGACGCCGGCCCCATGCCGGTGGAGATCACCGCCGACTCGCGCGCCTGCCGGCAGATGTTCATCAACCTCCTGTCCAACGCGCTGAAGTTCACGCCGCGCGGCGGCCGGGTGGAGATCGCCCTTCGCGGATCGAGCCAGCAGCTCGACCTCATCGTCGCCGATACCGGCATCGGCATCGGCGCGAAGGACCTGCCGCAGGTTGGCAATCCGTTCTACCAATGCGCCAGCGGCTATGCCCGCACCCACGAGGGGACCGGGCTCGGTCTGTCGGTGGTGCAGGGTTTGGCTGGCCTGCACGGCGGCGCCATCGCCATCGAGAGCACCTCCGGCGAAGGCACAACCGTGATCGTGACCCTGCCGCGCGAGTGCCGCCGGGCGGGCGGACCCGTGCCCCTCGCGCCGATCCAGACCCGTCTACGTCCCCCCGTGGTCGACGGACGCCTCGTCGCCCCCCCCGGCCTCGTGCCGATCCGCCGGCCGATGGGTCTGTTCGACGTCAGTCCCGAAACCGTTCGCGAGAGCTACGTCCCGATGCGGCGCGCCGGATGACGGTGCGCCGATATTCCCCTGGACGCGCCTGGCCGGTCCTGTTTCGAGTCCCAAGGAGTTGTGATGCGCGAGCCGCAAGCACGCCGCGACCAGCGTGAGATCGTCGTTCCCGCCCGGAGCCGCGAACCGCGCGGCGCGGCCCGCCGCCGCCCCGCCGCCGGGGCCTCGGGGCGGTTCGCCGTCCTCACGGCGACGGCTGCCGGCGCCGGCCGGGCCTTCCTGCGTCATCCCGGCGAGATCCTCGGCGTAGGCGTCGTGCTGGGCGCGGTCTCGCTGATCTGTCTGAACGCCCTCGGCTACCAGGCCGGCCGCCACCCCGCGCCGATCTTCCCGAAGCTTCCGCCACAGGCGCTCGCGGGCCGGATCCCGGAGAAGCCGAAGGCCGCCCCATCGGGAGCCGTGGCCGAGACCACGCCTTCCGCGATCGCGGAGACGCCGAAGGCCGACGCTTCGCGTCCCGGCCGCGACACGATCGGCGAACTGATCAAGGGTGCCGACCCGAAGGGCACCGAGACGACGGCCTCCGTCTCCACCACAGGCAACCTCTCGCTCGCGCAGGCGCAACGCGCCCTGGTCAAGCTCGGCTACGGGCCCCTTAAGGCGGACGGCCTGATGGGACCCGGCACCCGGGCGGCCCTGGAGAAGTTCGAACGCGACCGGAAGCTGCCGGTGAAGGGTGAGCCGACGCCCCGGACCTTGCGCGAACTCGCGGCCCGCGCCGGCGTCACGCGGGGCTGAGCCCCGCGCCCGTCATCCGGCGCCTGTCGGATGGGCGGCACGGCGGGGATGATGCTATAGGGCGGCCCATGGCACGCCTACGATCGGATTTCTGGGTTTCGGCCCATCTGCGCCGCCTCGGAATCGACGGCATCGCGGCCGTTCAGCGGCGGCGCGGGTCGCCCGAAGCCGGTGCGATCTTCGTGAAGGTCGACCGGCTCGACGGCAGCGCAGACCTCTTCGGCCCGGCGCCACAATCCCTGGTCGATACCGAGACCGACGGCGACCGGCGTTTCGTCGCCCTGCTCATGCAAGCCTCTCCGGCCGACGTGGAACTGCGCCTGACCAAGGAGCTGCGTTTCGACGCCGATCTCTGGATCGTCGAGATCGACGACCGCGCTGGGCGTCACTGTCTGGATCTGGCGGAGTAGGTCCGTTCAGGAGGTCTGGTGCCGACGCGCCGGTGGTTCAGGACGTTTGGCGCTGACGCGCCGGGAGAGGCGTGCGCAGGGACGGCCGCTCCATGCTCGCCGCCTGCATGCGCGGGCGCTGGGCGTCGGGGGCATGGTAGGGCTGATGCGCGCTCGCCGCAGCCGCGCGGTCCTGCGGCGTCCAGTCGAGAACCGCCGCGAGGATATCGCGCGCCGCCGCGCGGGGCAGGGTCCGGAACAGCTTCACGAGGTCGAAGACTCGGTCCACCGAGCGCGCCACGGTCTCGTTCAGGGTAAGGAAGATGTAGACCGCTTCCTCCTCGTGGAGGCCCGCAACCCGCAGAGCCACCGTCAGCAATTCGTAGCGCAGAGACGGGTCGGGCGTGGCCGCCAGGAAGCCCTTGGGCAGGCCGAGGAGATCCGTGAGGGCGGCGACGAAGCCGGCGATATCGCCGCGCGCCGAGAAGCCGGTGAGCACGGCCCCGGCCTCGCGCGGCGCGGGCGGCAGGGGCCGCAGGGCGGCTGTCGCCAGCATCGCGTGGCCGATGGCCTCGCGCCGGGTCTCGTCCGCGACGAGGAAGAGGGGTGCGACGTCGCCGTGCGCGAGGTCGGGTCGTTCGAGGAGGAGGCGCGCCAGGTCCGGGGCCTTGCGCGCGCGGGCCACGAGCCGGGCCAGTATCTCGCCCTGGAGGTTCACGGCGCGGTTGGCCACGAGCGCACGGTCGATTGCGGGCTCGTCGCGGGCGATCAGGTCCGCCAGAGTGGCGCGGTCGAGGTCGGGCCGCTGCGCGAGGGCGATGCCCACATCGGCGCCATCGGTGCGGGCCGCCGCGATCATGGCTTGCGTGAGGATCGGCGCGCCCGCGAGGACGGCATCGCGCGCCGCTCCGCCCCGGGCCGCGAGCGCGGCGAGCAGGGTAGGAGGCGTCTCCGGGAACGGCGCCAGCTTGCGCGCGACAATCTCGGCGGTCTCGTCGTCGACGATGGGAATGAGGCCGCCGGCGAGCGACGCGAAGGCCGAGATCGTCTTTCGGTCCCGGACCGAAGCCGACAGGAAGAGGTCCGTCTGCACCCGAAGGATGACCGGTTTGAGATCGAGATTGTCGAGGCGTGACAATTCGATCAGGCCGGAGAGGTCCGGCGCATCGTCGAGTGATGGGGACATGGCACTTCGGTTTACGCAGAACTCGCTGAAGCCAAGCTTTAGGCGAATTGCATGAACCGACCTTTAAGGACGGGGGCCCACCCCCGTCCCTTCCTGCGCCAGGGGCGCGAGCCCCTCGGCGGCGATGCGTCCTTCGGGATACGCGGAGAGCGTGGCGTATCCCGGCCTTTCAGCTTGCCCGACGGGGCTTGACGTCGTCCCCCGTGCGGGCCGGCGGGAACACCACGGGGCTCGGCGTACCAGAGGCGAGCGGACCTGCGGGGGGGGCGCTCACATCGGCCGCCGCCTGTGCCATACCCGCAGCTATGGGGGCGACACCGTTGGCCTTGGCCGGCTCGGCCTCGCCGGCCTTCGGGCCGTGGGAGGGCGCCTCGCTAGCCTTGGCAACCGTGGGAACCGGCACCGTCGGCGCCTTCACCTCGGGCTTCGGGGCTGCCTCGGGCTGCACGCCGGGGGCCGGGCCTGACGGGGCCAACTGCGCCGTTCCGGAGACCGGCGCGGCCTCGTCTTCCGCCCCGGTCGCATCCGGGCCGGCGAGAACTTCGGTCGGCGTCTTCCAGACGAAGGCGTCGAGGCGTCCGCTGACGGGCGAGACCGGAGCCCAGGTCTCGGAGGCGACGCCGTCCGCGATCCAGAGCGGGTCGCGGGGCGCGTGGGCCGCGCGGGCCAGCCATTCGCGGGCCCGGCCGGAGCCGGCGCCGTGCTCGGTCTCCTCCAAGCGCGCCATGGCGAGGCAGGCGCGCACCGTCGGACGGTCCGCCAGAAGCGGCGCGAGGGCTTCGCGGGCCTTGCCGAACTCCCGGGCCTCGTAGGCGGCCTGCGCCATCGCGAGGCGGGCTTCCGGGTGCCACGAGGAGATCTTCGCCAGCGTCTCGGCGCGAGCCATGCGGTCGCGCACGGAGTCGCCGGTGCGCAGGCTCACATAGGTCCTTGCGAGGTCCGGATGGGGCCCGGCACGCCAGGCCGTCTCGATGATTTTGGCCGCCTTGCGCAGGTCGCCGCGACGGACCATCAGCCGCGCGGCAAGCACTGCCGCCGGCACGAGGTCGGGAGCGAGCTTGATGGCCTTGAGGACGCGCTCGGTGGCGGCCTCGGGCTCGCCCGCCTCGCGCTCCTGGGCGGCGGCGGTGAGCAGTACCGCACGCTGGCGGCGGGCGGTGCCCTTCTCGATGAGTCCGATGGAGGCGCGGCGCTCCACGGTCTCGGTGGCGCCGCTCCAGTCGCCGTCGGCGCACTGTGCCTCCAGCACGGCTTCGTTCGCCCAGGTGACGCTGGGCGCCAGGCGGGCGGCTTCCGCCGCGTAGGCGCGGGCGGAGGCATCGTCCTCGCGGCGGCGCGCCTCGACGAAGAGGCCGCGCAGGCCGAGCACCCGGGTCTCGGGATCGTTGACCATGCGCTGGAACGCGTGTTCGGCCGCCTCGCGGTCGCCGGAGATCTGCGCGGCCTGAGCCTTCAGCAGCAGCGCCAGCGGCTCGGCGCCGAGCAGGCGCTCGGCGTCGTTGGCGTGGCGCCGGGCGGCCAGGGGATCGCCCGAGCCCACCGCCACCATGCCGCGGGACAGGGCGGAGAAGCCCTTGGCCCGGCGCCGCTCGCGCGAGCCGCGCACCAGGGTTTCCGGCAGGGTGATGAACCCGCGCACGATCGCCCAGACGAAGCCGAGGAGGATCGCCGCGATCAGGACCCCGATCAGGCCGAAGGCAAGGCTCGTCGCGACCTCGTAGCCGTTCCACACGATGGTGACGGTGCCGGGATGGTCAGCGATCCAGGTCGCGCCGTAGGCGGCGACGGCGAGGAGAGCTAGGAAGGCGAGGGCGCGCCACATGAGATCAGAAACTCCCGGGAGTGGCGTCGGCCGGTCCGGCGACACCGAGATTGGAGGGCGGAAGCGCTGGGCGCCGCCGCGCGAAATCCAGGGTGCCGCGCCCCGCCGCCGGATCGGGCGCGGGGCGCAGCCACCCGGTCAACGGGACGCGCCGGTGGCGGGCAGACCCTTGAAGGCGTCGGCGAGCAGGGCCTGCGCCGCGTCGCCGGCCGCGGCTCGTGAGCGCAGCTTCGTGCCGAACTCGCCGGCCTCCGCGCGGGCCGCCTCCGGCATCGCGGCGAACGCCTCGGCGGCCTCCTTGATCGCGCCGCGATCGAGGGCCTCCTGCACCTTCGGCGCCGTGTCGGGGGCCGGCGCGTTCGCGGCGCCCCCGTTGGCCGGTGCCTCGACGCGGCGGACCTGCACGATCGATTCCGCCATGCTCATCAGCTTGGTACCGATGTCGCCGCTCTCCGCCACGGCCTTGCTCTGGGCGGCCCGGCGGCTCGCCGCGATCTTCTCGGCGATCGGCCGGAACTCGGCCGCGAGGGAACGGGCTGTCGGCGCACCCTTGTCGGCGAAGGCCGCCACGGCCGTTAGGCGGGCCGGGTCGCCGGGCTCCAGGCCGCGCAGGGCGGCCAGGGCGTCGGCGTAGGGCGCGCCGGTGTTGAGGGCCGTGACGATCCGGTCGGCCGAGACCACCCGGAGAGCCGCCTGGACCGTTGCGGTCTCGGCCCGCTCGGAGACGGCCTTATCGAGGCCGGCGATCTTCTCGGCCTGGGCCTGGAGCTGGCGCTCCACCGCCTTGGCCGCCTCGGCCGCCTGGGTCTTGCTCGCGTCGGCGACCTTCTCGCTCGCCTGTGTCGCGGACTGGACCGCCTCCGTCGCGGCCTGGATGCGCGCCTCCAGGGACGATTGCAGCGCCGCCACCTTCTGGCTCACGGCCTGGGCCGCCTCGGCATTCGCCTTGGTCCGTGCCTCGACATCACCCTGGAGGGCCGCGATCTTCGGCGCGAGGTCGGGCACCTCGGTGGGCTTGGGGGCCGCGTCGATCTTGCCTTCGAGCGACTTCAGGCGCTCCTCGAGGGCGCTGACCTGGGCCGTGCTCGCGCCGGGCTGCGTCGCCGCCATCCGGGCGTCGCCGCCCTGGTCGCGGCCCGGCTCCTCCTGGAGCGCGGAGACGCGCTGATCGAGGGCGTCGAGGCGCGCGGTCAGGTCTGACGGGATCGCCGGAGCCGGGGCAGAGCCCTCGGCGGCGGGGGCGGCCGAGGCTCCAGCTTGGGCGGGGGTCGCGCTCGCCTTCTCCAAGGCTTCGCGCGCCTTCGACAGGGCCTCCGGCACGGCCTTCACGGCGGCCTCGTTGGCGGCGACACGCTTGTCGAGGCCCGCCACCGCGTCCTTCGGGGCAAGGGCGGCGATGCGCTGGTCGAGGGCGGCGAGACGGCCATCGTCGGCCTGATGCAGCAGGCCGCTGCGCTCCACGCCGAAGAGCAGGCCGGCGCCGATCACGCCGCCCAGGAGGCCGGCGGTGGCGAGGGAGCCGAAGCCAGGTCCGCGCGCTGCGGGTGGGGGCGTGGTGGCGGCTGCGGCGGGCGAAATCCGTGGCGTGGCGGAACCGGGCGGCTTGGCGCCGGCATCGCCCCCGGCTCCTGGCTTGGCAGCCTCCGCGGCCTTCGGGTCGGACGCACGCACATCACCGGGCTTGATCTCGCCGGGCTTCGTCTCGCTCGGCTTGGCGTCGCTCGGCTTGGCGTCCGTGGTCTTGCCGGACATGGTAGAGCCGACGCCGGCCGCAGCCGCAGCCCCCGGCTTGGCGGGCGGAACGAAATCGGGCAGGCGCTTGGCCTTCAGGTCGATGATCGGACCGTCGGTCACGGAACCCGCCGGGCGCGCGCCGCTCTGGGGGCCGCCGAAGGCACCGGTTCGCGTCGCCTCAGGCTTGGCGTCCGCAGCCTTGGCGTCCGCAGCCTTGGGGGCTTCGCCCTTGGGCGCATCGGGCTTCGTCATTTCCGGCTTCAGGGCATCCGGCTTGAGGGTGTCCGACTTGGCAGCCCCAATGCCCGCGTCAGCCTTTGGTTCGGACTTGCCCAATTCGGGTTTGCTGCCTTCGATCGGGCCCGGCCCGCTCTTGAGCGGATCGCTCTTCGGCGCCTCCGCCTTGACCGCGCCGGGCGTCGTCGCCTCCGGCCTGAGGAGGTCGGCCCTGGCGGCTTCCGTCTTCACCGGATCGGTCTTCACGCCGTCCTGGCTGGCGCCGGGGGCCTGCGTGTCGGTCTTCGTGTCGCTCTTGCCGCTCGCGGCGACGGGTGGTGTGCCGGGCTTGCCCGGCTGGCTGCCGGTGGGAGTTCCCGGACGGTTGGCGTCGCTGTTGGGTGGTTTCACGGTTCAAGGCTCCCTTCCCGACCTGCCGCTCGGCCTCGCCCCGTGCGGCGCGTCCGGCGCCCGGTGGGTCGAGGCTGACGGCGCAGCTTCTTTTGCTCGTCCTAGCACCAGGGGCGCCGCCGGAGCGAGACCCTTGTCAGATTCCTGACGGTTTCGATGCCGCCAATCCGGCGAGGAGCATTTCCTCGTCGGGTCGTTCGGCCACAAAATGGACCGCGACCCCGGCAGCGACCAGGGGCA
Organism: Methylobacterium goesingense; assembly: GCF_022179225.1. Taxonomy (GTDB): domain Bacteria; phylum Pseudomonadota; class Alphaproteobacteria; order Rhizobiales; family Beijerinckiaceae; genus Methylobacterium; species Methylobacterium goesingense. The sequence goes on along the minus strand of NZ_BPQL01000016.1, from coordinate 50,822 downwards.
CGGCTACATCCGCCGACAAGCAGTAATGCGTCAGGGCTCGGAAGGCTCCGCCGAGGCCGTGGGTCCCCGCGAGATCGTGTGCCGCCGCGGCACTGCGACGGGAATAGTGCAGGGCGGCGTCGAGGGCGCGCGCACCGAGGGCGTCCAGCAGCGCGTCCGGAAGGCTCGGGGCGATGCGCGTCGCGTAGAGTTCACTCACGCTGAGCGCGTATCCGGCCTCCGCCAGCGCGGCGGCGGGCTCGGCCTTGCGCTCGGCACCGGCGGCATGGAGCAGGGTGGACCCTCGCGGCAAGGAGGCCGCGACGAGGGCGGCGAGCGCGCGCGCTTCACCCCCCGCGATGCGGACATCCCTCAGGCCGGCGGCCCGCGCGGCGGCGCCCGTGCGGGCCCCCACGGTGAATGTGGGGACGTCGCGAAACCGGGCGCGCTCGTCCGGGCGCAAGGCGGCCACGCCGTTCGTGCTGGTCAGGATCAGCCCCGCGAAGTGCCCCGCCGGCAGGCGTTCACCCGTTTCCGCCACGGCGAGGACCGGGGCGACGAGGGGACGATGACCCAGGTCGCGAAGGCGGATGGCGGTGCGCGAGGCTCCCGGTTCCGGCCGCGCCACCCAGATCCGCATGTTGTCCCGCGCTCCCTCGCAATCTCCGCCCATCCATGCCGGTTCACCGCCGCGAGGCAAGCCGTCCGTTGCCGGGATGGGGGCGGGGCGGCTAGGGTGACGGGGACACAGCCCGTCTCCCGCCTCCCGGAATGATCCGCCGTCCATGAACGTCCTCGGCATCGAAACCACCTGCGACGAGACCGCCGCCGCCGTCGTCGCACCGGGCGAGAACGGCCGGGGCCGCATCCTGTCCAACGAGGTGCTAAGCCAGATCGCCGAGCACGCGGCCTATGGCGGCGTCGTTCCCGAGATCGCCGCCCGCGCCCATGTTGAGGTGCTCGATCGCCTGATCGATCGGGCGGTCTCCGGCGCCGGCCTGACCCTGGCGCAGGTCGACGGCATCGCGGTGGCGGCCGGGCCGGGCCTGATCGGGGGCGTACTCATCGGCCTCGTCACCGCCAAGACCCTGGCGCTGGTGACGCGCAAGCCCCTCATTGCCGTCAACCACCTGGAGGCGCACGCGCTGACGGCCCGGCTCACCGACGGCATCGGGTTTCCCTACCTGCTCCTCCTCGCCTCGGGGGGGCACACCCAGCTCGTCGCGGTGAAGGGTGTCGGCGACTATGTCCGCCTCGGCACCACCATCGACGACGCCATCGGCGAGGCCTTCGACAAGGTCGCCAAGCTCCTGGGCCTCGGCTATCCGGGCGGCCCCGAGGTGGAGCGCATGGCCGAGACGGGCGATCCCGAGCGTTTCGCCCTGCCGCGTCCGATGCTGGGGCGGCGCGAGGCCAACTTCTCCCTGTCCGGCCTGAAGACCGCCCTTCGGATCGAGGCGGAGAAGCTGGCCCCGCTTTCCACCGCCGACGTTGCCGACCTCTGCGCCAGCTTCCAGGCGGCGGTGGTCGACGTCGTTGTCGACCGCCTGCGCGTGGCGATGCGCGATTTCGCTACCGTGGCCGGGCACCCGACCGCCCTAGTGGCGGCGGGCGGCGTCGCGGCCAACGGCGCGATCCGGCGGGCGCTGACCACACAGGCCGGCGAGGCCGGCCTCGCCTTCGTGGCGCCGCCCCTGGCCCTCTGCGGCGACAACGGCGCGATGATCGCCTGGGCGGGCATCGAGCGCCTGCGCCTCGGCCTGGTTGACGACCTCACGGCCCCGGCCCGGGCCCGCTGGCCCTTCGCGGAGCCGGCCGCGATTGCCTGAGGCTGAGCGAGGGCGCTGGCGCGACCTCGTGGAGCGCCGCCTGCCGGAGGCCGCGCGACCCGACTGGCCGGTGCGGCTCGACCACTGCTTCGCCCGCATTCTCCTCGACAACACCTGCGGCGCGCCCTGGCGCGAAACCGTCGCGGCACCCGCCTGGGCGAACCTGTCGCCGGATCAGCTCGCCTGCGCCATCGGCCTCGGCGAGGCGGTGCTCGCCGGGCAGGCCGACCTCGCTGCCCTGAACCGGCGCTCGCTGGCCCTGCGGGGCAAGCTCCGGGCTTCCGCCCAGGCCGCACCGCCGGAGCGTCTGGGTGACGGGGACTGCGTGCTGCGTCGCTGGCGGCCGGACGATGCCGATAGCCTCGCGGCCCTCAACGCCGATCCGGAGGTCATGCGCCATTTCCCGGCGATCCGGGACGCGGATGCGAGCCGGGCCGAGGCGCGGGCCTGCGAGCGGCGCTTCGCGGTGGACGGCTTCGGCCCCTGGGCGGTCGAGGCGGCCGGGCTGGGTTTTGCCGGCCTGGTCGGTGGTGCGCGCCTGATGCGGGTCATGCCCTTCGCGGGCGGGGAGCGGCCCGGCGAATCCGTCGAGATCGTCTGGCGCCTCGCCCGCGCGGCCTGGGGCCGAGGCATTGCCACGCGGGCGGCCCAACGCGCCCTCGGCGATCTGTTCGGCCGCTGCGGCCTCACAGAGGTGATCGCCCTCACGGCGGAGGTCAACGCGCCCTCGCGCCGGGTGATGGAGCGCCTCGGCATGCGCGCCGCGGAGCGCTTTTCGCATCCGGCCCTGCCGTCGGGGCATCCCCTGCGGGCGCATCTCCTGTATCGTCTGTCCGCGGAATCCTACGCAAGCGAGAGGTCTGGCGCGTGACCAGCATGAGCAGTCCGGCCACGCGAATCGGGGTCGTCGGCGGAGGCGCCTGGGGCACGGCGCTCGCCAACGCGGCGGCGGCGGCCGGGCACGACGTCATCCTCTGGCTGCGTGACGGGGCGTCGGCCGAGCGCCTGGAGAGGACGCGCGAGAACGCGCGCTACCTCCCCGGCGTGCCGCTCCACCGCCGCATCACCGCGACCGCCGAGGCCGGTGCCCTGACGGCGGCCGGCACCCTGCTGATGGTGGTCCCGGCCCAGACCCTGCGGGGCGTGCTCGGTGATCTCGCGCCCGCCTTCGCGCCGGGGGCGGCCATTGTGCTCTGCGCCAAGGGAATCGAGAGCGGCAGCGACGCCTTCATGAGCGAGGTCGCCGGGGAGAGGCTGGGCCCTTCGGCGCCCGTGGCGGTGCTGTCCGGGCCGAGCTTCGCGGCCGATGTCGCCCGCAACCTGCCCACCGCCGTCACGCTCGCGGCGGCCGATGCGGGGCTCGCCGCTCGCCTCGCCACCACCCTCTCGGGCCCGGCCCTGCGGGTCTATCACACCGACGACGTGCGGGGCGTCGAGATCGGGGGAGCCGGAAAGAACGTGCTCGCCATCGCGTCGGGCATCGTGGCCGGGCGCGGCCTCGGCGAGAGCGCGCGCGCCGCCCTGATCGCCCGGGCCTTCGCCGAACTCATGCGCTTCGCCCGCGCCTATGGCGGGCGGCCCGAGACCCTGATGGGGCTGTCGGGCCTCGGCGACCTGGTGCTGACCGCCTCCTCGCCGCAATCGCGCAACTTCGCCTTCGGCCAGCGCCTCGGGGCCGGCGCCTCGCCGGAGGAGGCCGCCGGCGGCAAGCTCGCGGAGGGCGCCTTCACGGCCGCCGCCCTGGTGGACCTCGCGCGGGCCCGGGGCGTCGAGATGCCGGTGGCGGAAGCGGTGGCTTCCATCGTGTCCGGCGGCGCCAGCGTCGATTCGGTCGTCGCCGCCCTGCTGGCCCGGCCCCTGAGGGGGGAGGCCGAATGAGCCAGTACCCGATCCAGGCCTTCCTCGCAGGTACCGGCCGCGACGGGGCCGGGCGTGTCCTCAAGGACATCCTCGCGTATGACGACCCCCATATCGAGGGCGTGCACGACTTCATCCAGTGGTGCTTCCCCCTGCACGAGGCGAGCCTCGCGGTGCCGGGCGCGCCGGTCCTGTCCCGCGCCGAGGCCGAGGCGATCCGGTCCGATCCCGCCGCCCTCTCGGGCCTGCGCGCTGCGCTCGGACGGATGACCCGCTTCTACGCCGAGACCGACGGCTGGCTGCGTGCCTACGACCACAACCACCTGCGCATCACCCGCATCCTCTCCGCTCTGTCCGACTTCCTCGGACCGGAGCCGGCCGCCGAGTTTCACGCCTTCGTCACGGCGCGCAACGCCAAGGCCGGCGGACCGGTCAACGCCACGAGCTTGCGCTACTGGAATTCCGCGCTTCGCGGGGCCTGACGGCCACGCTTCTCCGGTGCTAGAGAGTGCGCGTTTTCCGGGAGACGCGCATGGCCCACTGGCTCTACAAATCCGAGCCTTCGACCTGGTCGTGGGACCAGCAGGTTGCGGCGGGGGCGGCGGGCACGCACTGGAACGGCGTGCGCAACCACGTCGCCAAGAAGCACCTGATGGCCATGGAGGTCGGCGAGCGGGGCTTCTTCTACCACTCGAACGAGGGCAAGGCGGTGGTCGGCATCGTCGAGGTGATCCGCCCCTATTACCCGGACGACAGCGACGAGACCGGCCGCTTCGGCATGGTGGACCTGCGCGCCCTTGAGGCACTGCCCCGGCCCGTGACGCTGGAGGCGATCAAGGCCGAGCCGCGCCTGTCCGCGATGGTGCTCGCCAACAATTCGAGGCTCTCCGTGCAGCCGGTGACCGAGGCCGAATGGGCCATCGTCCGCGCGATGGGCGGACTCGACTGACGTCTCAGCCCTGGCGTTGCGCCTGCGTCACCGCCACGTGGATCAGTTCGGCGAGCGTGCGCACCCCGAGCTTCTGGCGCATCAGCGAGCAGGCGTTCGTCACGGTCTTGTAGCTCACCGACAGGTCGCTCGCGATGGTGCCGTAGGACTTGCCCTGGGCCAGCCGCTGCAGGATCTGCAGCTCGCGCGGGGTCAACTGTGTCTCGGGGGTGCGCTTGGGGTCGGTGCGCAGCATCGCGACCTCGGTGGCGAGGCGCCGGTCGAGATAGGGCTGGCCGGCGCGGACGCGCTCGAAGGCCTCGAAGAGCTCGCCGGAGGCGTGGTCCTTCAGCACGTAACCGAGCGCCCCCGCCTCGAGCGCGCGCGATACGATCACCGGGTCGTTGTGCATGCTGAAGACGAGGATGCGCGCCGCCGGGTTCACGTCCCGCATGCGTCGGATCAGGTGCAGGCCCGCGAGGCCGCTGCCCTGGAAGGTGAGGTCGCAGATCACCGTCCCGGGCCGCAGGCGTAGGAACATGCGATAGCCCGCCACCACGCTGGTCGCCTCGGCGATGCGTTCGATGCCCGCGTCCTCCAGCACCCGGCGGCAGCCCTGGAGCACGATGGGATGGTCGTCGATGACGAGGGCGGGTGCCTCTGTCTTGAAAGCCTCGGTCTTCAGGGCGATCGCGTTCATGCGCGTGCGTTCGAGCTCGTGTCCGTGTCCGGCTCGCGGTCGAGCGGGATCATGATCCGGACAACCGCGCCAGGCTGCCCGTTGTCAAGCCCGAAGGTGCCCCCGAGCGCCTCCACCCGCTCGCGCATCCCCGACAGACCGAGGCCGAGGCCGTGATCCTCGGGCACGCCCGCCCCGTCGTCGCGGATCGTGATCCGAAGGGCGCGCCCACTTGCCGCGCCCGACTCGGCTTCGTCCTGCGCCCGCACCGTGACGTTCGAGGCCCGGCCGTGGCGCACGGCGTTGGTCATGCTCTCCTGGATGCAGCGGAATACGGTGAGGTCGGTCACGTCGCCGTAGCCGCGTGCGAGCCCGTCGAAGGTGCCGGCGAAGCGCGTGCCGGCGTGCCGCCGCCGGAAGTCGCGCAGCAGCAGTTCGAGGCAGTCGGCCAGCGGCACCTGGCCGAGGGCGTGCGGCCGCAGGCGGTTGAGCAGGTCGCGGTTCTGGACCTGGACTTGGCCGACGATGCTGGCGATCTCCTGGGCGCGCTGCTTCAGGCGCTCGCGATCGGGCGGCGCCTCGGCCTCGGCCATGCGGATCACCGAGGCGGCATTGGCTTCCAGGGCGAACAGGCACGGACCGAACTCGTCGTGCAGCTCGAGGGCGGTGCGGCGGCGCTCGTCGTCCTGCGCGCTGAGAAGCTGCCGGTTGAGCCGGCCGTTGGCGGCCCGCGTCTCGGCCAGGGCCTGGGCCACGCTGTTGAAGCGCCTGGCGATGATGGCGAGTTCCCGCGAGGCGGGCGGTTCGAGACGGGCGGTGTAGTCCTGCCGCTCCAACTGGGTCAGACCGTCGGCGAGGCGGGTGAGGGGGGCCAGGACCCGGCCGAAGGCGACGGTGAGCGCGACGAGCAGGCCGAGGCTGAGGCTGAAGCTCGTCAGCGAGAGCGAGACCGCGTAGCCCCAGACCTCGTCGATCTCGTCGCGCGGCTGGGTGGTGATGCGTGCGGTCCCGATCCGCGCGCCCCGGGCGACGATCGGCAGGTCGTGCTCGCGGATCGATGGCGCGATCAGGACGGCGAACCAGTCCGGCGAGACGTGCTGATCGCGCCGCAGACGCCCAAAGCCGCTCGGGACGACCTTGCCCGAGGCGTCCAGTACCGTGACGCGGACGTGCCGGAGGTCGTGAATGCGCAGGTTCAGGGTCTGCAGGATGCCCGAGGGCGCCTCGTTCTGGGCCAGATCGATGGTGTCCGAGACCAGAAGCTCGACATTGGACATGGCCGCCTGCATCTCGACCTCGACGGCGGAGCGGGCGTTCAGCACGATGACCGCGCAGGACACCAGGGCGGCGAGGACGTCGATGGCGAGGACGAGGGCGATCATCCGCGCGCGGGTGGGCCAGGAGGACCAGTTCAGCCAGCTCGCCCATCCTGTGCGGGCAGGGTCCGGCGTGCGGCGCGTGGGCCCGCGCCAGGGGGGGCGAGCGGCCATGGGGGCTGGGTTCTGGGACATCGGACCGTGAGCGGAAGCGCCGGATGGGTCAGGGTGCGCGCCCCCGCTTCTAGCCGAAGCGGAACGGGATGGCAGGGGGGCGCTGCTTGCCCCGACCCCGTGCGTCCTGCTTGCCCCCGGCACCTCGGCATGCCGGACCCATGAGGCCGGTGAACGGGGCGGCGGAGGCCGTGGCGGCCCTCGTCGCGGACGGGCTCGCCGATCCCGAGGCGACCTGGAGTCTCGGTGGCTTCGGCGCGCTGGCCGAGTTCGGCCATGGACATGCGGAGTCGGGCACGCGGATCGTGGGCCCGCGACCCGGCTTGGTGACGGCGCGCGGCGCGATCAGGCTCGACCCCCGCGCCGCCATCCCGGTCGCCTACGAGACCGCTTTCCACGGGGGCTGGAGCCACGCGGTCGCCCTCTGTCTTCCCACCGCGCACGGCGCGCCGAATCCCGACGTGCTCACGGAGAGCGGGCCGGACGGCGATGCGGTCCGCCCGGAGAATCGCGGGGATCCCATGTTCGATCTCGGCCTCGGATTGCACCAGGGCCGCTTCGTGCTGCGCACGTCCGACCCGGAGGCGCTCGCAGATCTACGCCGCGCGGTGGGCCTTCACGCCTTCGATCCCGCTGCGCCCGTCCTCGATCTCGTCGCGCGCCGCGCCGTCGATGTCGTGGTGGTAACTCCACTCGGGCGCATCGAGGTTTTCGCGGGCGCCGAGCCCATGGTGCCCGGGCCCCGCGCCTTCCTGGCGCCCCGCGTTCTCGCCCTCGGCCGAACCCACGCCGCGACGGCATCGATTCCCAATAGGTTGATGCCTGTCGCTGTCCTGCACCCGGCCCATCCCTGCCGCGATGTCGACCGGCATCCGCGGGTCTTCGACCACTCGCGGCACCGATGCTTTCAGGCGCTCCACCGCCGCTGGGGCGACCCGGACCTCGTCGCCCTCAAGGAGCGCCTCGTGGCCGGTGCGGTCCTCGATACGGGATCGGCGACGCGGCGGGCGCGAAACGTGGCGCGGGTGGTCCGGGTGCAGGCCGACGCGATGGCGACGATGCACGACGCCGGAAAGTCGATTGACGATACGTCTCGTTAAAGCTGTGGGGTTTATTTAGATTCGCGGCCCCTCAGGACCGCCGATGACCTGATGACGCCGCGATGACATCTTCATGCCCCAATGCGCGGCCTTTTTCATGACACGCCGAGCGTCTACCCCGGGGTGGCCTCGCACAGCCCGGAACCGGACGGCGCGGCGTGATCGACCCGCAACGGTCAATCCAAACGGTTTCCAGCGTCCGAGATGTCTCAACCGATGATGCCCGTGACGATCGACCCCTCCGAGACACGAAGCCCGGCCGTGCCGGCGTCGCGTCCCTCTCGCCCCCATCTGCGCATCGTGCTCCTGTCCGGCCTCGGCGTGCTCGGCCTGGCGGGCTTTGCCGCCCTGGCCTCTTCGATGCTCGGCGGGCTGGCCGGGCCGCAATACACCCGGCCGACCCTCCAATCCGCCGCCATGGCGCAGAAGGCCTCCGAGTGGCCGGACCTGCGTGACGGCGTTCCGGCGCTGGCACCCGCCACGGTCGAGCCTGTGAAGGTCGTCGATCAGGGGTCCGAGAAGGCCAAGGCCGATGTCGTGGCGTCCGTCACCGGGACGGTACCGGCCGACCCGAAGATCACGGCGCCGCCGGCTTCGATCCAGGCTGCCGTGGCCCAGCCAGCGGTCACGCCCGCCGCCGTCGCGCCGGAGCCGCCTGCGCCCCAGAAGCGGATCGAGGCCGCCGCGACGCCGAAGCCCGCGCGCCTTCCGCCGATCGAGAATGCCGCGGTCCTCCCGCCGGCCCGGCCCGCTGCCCTGGTGCCGGCTGCCCGAACCGCAACGCTGATCCCGCCGTCGCCCAACGAAACCACTCGTTCGCGGGCCACCAACGGCACCTTCACGGCCCTGACCAGCGAGCGCGAGGCGCCTGCAAAGCGCGTTGCTCCCACACCGGTGGCCCATGCCAAGCCGGCGGCCGTCAAGCCGGTGCCCGCGAAGGTCGCAGCCGCCGCCGCTGCGCCCGAGCCTCCGGCAGAGGCCGAGGCGGAGCACACGGAGGTGTTCGGGATGAAGGTGCCGTCCCTGGCGCCCGCCGGGCGCAAGCTCGCGGAAGGGGTCGAGGCCCTCGGCAACGCCGTGAAGAACCTGCCCAACAGCTTCTGAGCCGGGGCGCCGTCCGGCGCCCCGATTGTCTAACCCGTTAGATGACCTGGTGTGTTACTTGGCCCGGCTGGCGCGGGGCTTCTTGGCGATCTCGCGCTCGTGGCGTGCGCCGCGCGGGCTCTTGAAGCTCTTCGGCCCCGCCTCCTCGCGCGCCGGCTCCCCGTCGAGCAGGGGTTCCACCTGGATCTCGGGCGAACCGTTCTTGGCGAAGGTCTGCGCGAAGCGCGAAGCCGCGCCGCCGCGCACCTCGAACTTGGTCTCGCGATCGAAGATGCGGATCGCGCCGATTTCCTGGCGGCCGATATTTCCGCGCCGGGTCAGCATCGGCAGCAGGCGGCGCGGATCGGCGTTGTCGCGCCGGCCGAGATTGAGCCGGAACCATACGGCCGGGCCCTGGGCGTCGATCCGGTCCACATCGGCGGGGTCGTAGACTGGGCGGGTCTTGCGCTCGGGGCCTGCGCCCGGGTCGGTGACGTCTTCGGGCGACGGGAGGCGCGAGCGGTAGATCCGGGCGAGCGCGGCGGCGAGTTCCTGGGGCGTGCGCTGCGCCATCAGGGTCTCGGCCATGGCGATGTCTTCCTCGGCCGGCTCCTCGGTGAAGATCGGGTCCTGCCACATGCGCTCGCCGTCGAGGCGGCGGATCTCGTCGGCGGTGGGCGGGCCGGCCCACTCGAACGAGACCTTGGCGATCATCAGCATCTGCTCGGCCCGGCGCCGCTTCGAGGCCGGGATGAGCAGGAGGCTGGTGCCCTTGCGACCGGCGCGGCCGGTGCGGCCGGAGCGGTGCTGCAGCACCTCCGCGTCGTGCGGCAGGTCGGCGTGGATGACGAGGCTGACGGTCGGCAGATCGATGCCGCGGGCCGCGACGTCGGTGGCGACGCAGACCTTGGCCCGGCCGTCGCGCAGTGCCTGGAGGGCGGCGTTGCGCTCGCCCTGGCCGAGCTCGCCCGACAGGGCCACGGCCGAGAACCCGCGCTCGGTCAGTACCGCCTGGAGGTGGCGCACGGCGTTGCGGGTGTTGCAGAAGATGATCGCGGTCGGCGCATCCATGAAGCGCAGGGTGTTGACCACCACGTGCTCCAGCTCGCGCGGCACCACGCGGATGGCCTTGTAGGTGATGTCCGCGTGGCCGCGCTCCTGACCCTTCACGGCGATGCGGAGCGCGTCGTTCTGATAGCGCTCGGCCAGGGTCGCGATGGCCTTGGGCAGTGTCGCGGAGAACAGCAGGGTGCGGCGCTCCTTCGGAGTCACCGACAGGATGAACTCGAGGTCGTCGCGGAAGCCCAGGTCGAGCATCTCGTCGGCCTCGTCGAGGACGACAGCGCGCAGATCCTGCGTCGCGAGGTTGCGCCGCTCCAGGTGGTCGCGCAGGCGGCCCGGGGTGCCGACGACGATGTGGGCGCCGTCGTTGAGCTGCCGGCTCTCGCGCCGGGGGTCCATGCCGCCGACGCAGGAGATGACGCGCGCGCCGGTCTCCGCGTAGAGCCAGGACAGTTCGCGCTCGACCTGCAGCGCCAGTTCCCGCGTTGGGGCGATGACGAGGGCCAGCGGCGCGCCGGCGGGGCCGAAACGCTCGGCGCCGTCGAGCAGGGTCTCGGCGAAGGCGAGGCCATAGGCCACGGTCTTGCCCGAGCCGGTCTGGGCCGAGACGAGGAGATCGCGCCCCTGCGCGGCCGCCTCGATGACGGCGCTCTGGACGGGCGTCGGGTCTTCATAGTCGCGCGCGGTCAGTGCTCGTGCGAGCGGGGCCGGCAGGGTCGGGAAGGGCACTGTGACGGAAGCCTTAGCGGGCAAGCAGGCGAAGAACCCGCCGGGGAGGGATGCGCCCAGGGGCGCGATCCTCCGAACCGACGTGATTCCGGCCTCGAACGGTTACGGATGGACGCCCTTGTAGCTGGAACTTCGACGCAGCGCCATGACCGCACATGCATGCGCGACCCTCGCCCACCGGGCATGCCGATGCCGCCGCCCGAGACGTCGTGGTTTTACCAGGCAAAGGCAGGGCGCGGCGGATTCTTCCCGACCGGCATCTGGCGCGCGACTCGCGCTTGCCCGGCACGTGATTCGGGCGGTTGTCTTCCGCCTCGCCCTCGTGCTCATGTCCGCCGCCATGGATATCCTCGTCGTCGGTGCCGGAATCGTCGGACTCGCCACGGCCCGTGCGCTCGCGCGCCGGGGGCATTCGGTCATCGTCGCGGAATCCGAAGGCGCGATCGGAACGGGCGTCTCGGCCCGCAGCTCCGAGGTGATCCATGCCGGGATGTACTATCCGGCCGGATCGTCGCGCGCGCGCCACTGCGTCGCCGGGGCCGCCCTGCTCTACGCCTTCTGCGAGAGCCACGGCGTACCGCATCGGCGCTGCGGCAAGCTCATCGTTGCCACGAACGATTCGGAGCGTGAGGCGATCGCCGCGATCGCCGCGCGGGGCGAGGCCAACGGCGTTCCGGGCCTCGTCATGCTGGACGGGTCCGAGGCGAGGGCGCTCGAGCCGAACCTCGCCTGCGTCGCCGCCCTCCATTCGCCCGTGACCGGCATCGTCGACAGCCACGCCCTGATGCTCGCCCTTCAGGGCGATCTCGAAGATGCCGGCGGGGCCGTCGCCTTCAACAGCCGGGTCGCGCATATCGCGCAGGCCCCCGATGGATGGCGCGTCGCGGTCAACGGTGAGGCCCTGCCGTTCGATGCCGTGGTCAACGCCGCCGGCCTCGGCGCGCAGGCGGTGGCCGGCACGGTCGAGGGCTACCCGGCCGCGCGCATCCCGCGCCAGGTTCTGGCCAAGGGCAGCTATTTCGGTTGCCTGGGACGCCCGGCTTTCGCACGGCTGATCTATCCGGCGCCGGTGGAAGGCGGCCTCGGCATCCACCTCACCCTGGATCTCGCCGGGCGCATGCGCTTCGGGCCGGATGTCGAGTGGGTCGACACCCTCGACTATCAGGTCGATCCGGCCCGAGCCGATCGTTTCGCCAGCGCCATCCGCCGCTACTGGCCCGGCCTGCCGGAGGGCGTACTGACGCCGGACTACGCGGGCATCCGTCCGAAGCTCACCGGCCCGGGCGAGCCGGCGGCCGATTTCCACATCGACGGTCCGGGCGAGCACGGGTTCCGCCGCCTGATCCATCTCTTTGGCATCGAGAGCCCGGGGCTGACGTCGAGCCTTTCGCTCGCCGAGGAGGTCGCCGACCGCCTGATCGACGTTTAGGTCTCGGTGGCGAAGCGCAGCGTCCCCGCGCGGCGGGTCACACCGCCGGTATCGCTCGGGTGATTCACGCCGTCGAAGACGGGAATTTCGGCGAAATCGAACGGACTGACCCCGTCGAGGCAGGCGACGTTGACGCCGTACTGGTTCGGGTTCGAGCGGCGCTGGTGGTGGGTGTAGATCCCGCAGCGCCCGCAAAAGAAGTGCTGCGCCGTGCCGGTGTTGAAGCGATAGGAGGTCAGCAACGCTTCGCCCTGCAGGATTTCGACGCCGCCGATCTCCGCCGAGACGACGACGGCACCGCGCATCCGGCAATACGAGTAGGTGCACCGGCGCAGCGTGTCGAACCCGTCGACCAATGTCGCCCGGAAACGGACGCCGCCGCAGTGACACTGCCCGGTGTGCTGGTCAGATTCCTTCGCCATGATGGCTCGAACCTCCGCTTGCTCGGACAATCTACGACCGAGGCCGGTGAAGCGACAAGTCTGGGCCCGATCAGCCGCCGAAGCGCTCGGTGTGGACGCGGGCGGGGTCCAGTCCGGCGTCGAGGAGCAGATCCGCCACCGCCCCGACGAACGGATTGCCGCCGCACAAATAGGCGTGGCGGGGCGGCCCGAGCCGTTCGAGCGCCTCGGCGATCATCGCCGCGTCGACCCGGCGGCCGCCAGCGCGGGTGAGGTTGAGCATCAGTTGAAAATGCGGCTCGTCCCGGGCACGGACGGCCAGTTCCTCCGCGGCGATGACCTCGCTCGCCTCGCGCACCGAATAGAGGAGGAGGGCCGGGACGCCGGGCGCCGCCGCCGCGCGGTGGCGCAGCATCGCCAGGAGCGGCACCACGCCCGAGCCGCCGCCGGCCAGCAGCAGGGGGCCGCCATCCTCCGGTCGCCAGACGAAGGCGCCGCCGATCGGTCCACGCAGCTCGATCGTATCGCCGATCTCCGCTACCGCGTCGAAGAAGCCCGAGACTTCACCGTCCGGCAGGCCCTCGATCATCAGCTCGATTGTGCCGTCGCCGGCGGGCGCGGAGGCGATGGAGTAGCTGCGCTGGGCCTGATAGCCGTCCGGCGCGGTGAGCCGGACATCGACATGCTGACCGGCCAACACCGGCCGGTCGAAACCGACCTGGAAGCGGTAGCTCTTCACCCGCTGGGTGATCGGCCGGATCGCCGTGAGGGTGGCGGTCTGCCAGGGGAGGGGCCTCGGGTCCGGATCAGTCACCGGTGAAGCGCTGCTCGCGCCAGGGATCGCCGTACATGTGATAACCGCGCATTTCCCAGAACCCGCCCTCGTCGCGCTTCGTGAAGCGCAGGCCCTTCACCCACTTAGCGCTCTTCCAGAAATAGAGGTGCGGCACGAGGAGCCGGGCAGGGCCACCATGGTCGGTCGGGATCGGCTTGCCGTCGTAATGGGTCGCCACCATGCCCTTGCCGCCGACGAGATCCGTCACCGGGACGTTGGTGGTGTAATCGTCGTAGCCCTCGGCGAGCAGGAACTCAGTCGGGGCTTCGATCCCCGCAGCGGCCAACAGCGCGTCGAAGCTCACGCCTTCCCAGGCGGTGTCGAACTTCGACCACTTCGTCACGCAGTGGATGTCCCCGCCCCAGCGCGTGCGGGGCAGCGCGTTGAACTCGTCCCAGGTCCAGCTCTTCAGGGGCCGCGAACCCTCGCGCAGGGTGAAGGACCAGGTCGCCAGATCGATGCGAGGATTTGGGCCGATCTGCAGGACGGGGAAATCGTCGGTCAGGTACTGCCCTGGCGGAAGGCGCTCTCGCGTCGCCTCCGGCGGCTTGCGCCCGGTGAACCCGCGTGTGCTCATCGCAACCTCATGATCCCATCACGCCGAAGGCCGGTTCGCGGCGCCCCGGCGAGGTGGAAGGCTATCATCCTCTCAGCGCTCGCGCAGCACCAGCCAGAGGGCGTGGATGGTGCCCGGCAGGACGAAGAAGATGGTCAAAAGGATGTTGAGCAGGAATTGCAGGCCGATGCCGTTGGTCATCAGGACCGCGACTGGGGGCAGAAAGATCGCGAGTAGGATACGGACGAGGTTCGACACGGTCGCTCCGGGAAGATTGCAGGCGCGGGTTCGCGCTCGCCAGGGCCCAAGCGCAACGGCAGCCGCGTGCCACGGTTCCCGATCGGGCAATCTTTGAAGCGACATCCATGCTGATCGAATTGCTTCACCTGATGACCACGCCGGTGCCCCTGGCGCATCGTCGCCACCTGCGGGAGAGCGTGCTGCTGCTCTCGCGCTCCCGGCGCTGCCGGGCGGCTTGGGCGAGCCACCTCGAACAGGCGCGCGCTGCGGTGATCGCGTCCTGCGCCGGGCTGCAGCAGCGGCGGGTCGCGGTGGTGCTCGGGTCCGGCCTCCTGCAGGACGTGCCGCTCGCCCACCTCGCGCAGACCTTCGAGGCGGTCCACCTCGTGGATGCCGTGCATCTCTGGCCGGCGCGCCGGCAGGCGCGGGCCTTCCCCAACGTGCGGTTGATCACGGCCGACCTGACGGGCGGGCGCAACGGAGGCGATCCCCTGCCGGCGCTCTGCGGCGGTGACCGCGTGGATTTCGTGGTCTCGGCGAACGTTCTCTCGCAACTGCCGATCCTGCCCCTCGACCGGGCGGGACCGGTTCCGGCCGAACTCGGGGCCCGCATCGTCGGCGCCCATCTCGACGGATTGGCGCGCCTCGCCGCCCGGGTCTGCCTCCTCACGGATGTGGAGCAACTGGAAGAGGACCGCGTGGGCCGGATCACCGACCGGCTCGATCTCCTGCACGGTGTCGACCCCGGGACGCCCGACCGTCGCTGGACCTGGGACCTCGCGCCCTACGGCGAAGCGGCGCGCCATCTACGCCACCGCCATCGCGTGGTGGCCTTTCTCGACTGGCGCGGACCCCAGACACGAGAAAGCCGCCCCGAACCGGGACGGCTTTCCTGAAGCGCTTGATTAGGCAGACGCCTACTCGGTGATCGGCGAGACGTCGCCGGAGGTCTCATTCCCCTCTGAGCCCTCCGAACCCTCGAAGCGGGCGCGGCGGCGGCGCCGGGGCTTCGGCGGCAGGGGAGGCTCGTCCGAGGCGGGGCTCGATGGGGACTGCGACGGCACCGGCTCGGACGCGGGTTCGACCGCGGGCACCGGGCGGGGCGGCGTCATCAGGAAGGCCGGCAGCGCGGCGACATCCTCGGCGTCGCGCGGCTCCTGCTCGTCACGACGGCGGCTGCGACGGGGCGGAGCCTCGTTCGTGCGGACCGGACGCGATTGCTCCTGCCGAGGAAGCTCTTGCCGAGGGATTTCCTGACGGGGCAATTCCTGACGGCCTGCATCCGGGGCGTTCTGATCGAGCCGACTCGGCTCGTTCCCGCCGTTGTCGGCCCGACCGTTCCCGTAGCGCGGGGTCTCACCCCGAGCGGAACCGGACCGCCCGAACTCCTGGCGGGGCTGGTCCTGTCGCGGCTGGTCCTGTCGTGGCTGGTCTTGCCGGGAATAGTCCTGGCGCGGGAACTCCGCGCGCGGCTGCTCCTGACGGCTGAAATCCGCCCGATTGGCATCCTGGCGACTTGAGTCTTGGCGACCGGAATCTTGGCGACCGGAATCTTGGCGACCGGTATCCTGGCGATTGGCATCTTGGCGACCGTAATCCCCACGCGGGGCATCGTTACGGGCGAAATCCTGCCGGTTGCCGTCCTGTCGATTCGCGTCTTGCCGGTTCGAATCCGGACGATATCCGTCGCGCTGGTTCTCGAAGCGCTGCTGACGATCGTTCCGGTTCGCGAAGCGGTCACGGCGGTTCTGGCGGTTGCCGTCCTGGGCCCCATCGGATCGCGTATCGGGGCGGGCCTCGCCACGCGTGTCCTGCCGCGGCTCGTAGGTCTGCGGCTGGGCCGCCGGTGCGGTCTCCGCGTACTCGTCGTTGTAGCCGTTCGCGCCGTAGCTGGAGGCGGCGTAGCCCTGGGGCGCGCCAGCGCCGTCATCGTCGCCGTCATCGTCGGCATCGTCGAAGCCACGAGCGTAGCCGCCGACCTGCTGGCGGGCCTGCTCCTGCGCTCCGGAAATGATCCGAAAATAATGCTCGCCGTGCTGAAAGTAATTCTCAGCCGCAACCGGGTCACCACTGGCTTGCGCATCGCGTGCAAGCTGGGCGTACTTGTCGGCGATGTGCTGAGCGGTGCCGCGAATCTTGACGTCCGGCCCGTTGGATTCGTAGGAACGCGTGAGCGGATTGGGACCCTTGGGGCGGTTACGACCGCGCATCCGTCTATTCTGGTTTGGTCTCATCGGTCTCGATTGACCCTCGTTCGTCTCGGAGCGTCTGATGATGCGGCGGTTCCAGGCGATGACGACGACACCTTGGCTGTGGCTCGTCGGTGGCGCCGCGTGATCCGGGTCCGGTTTATCCGTGATCGGTTTCGCCGTGCTTGCCGTCTGTCCCTCGGCCGAAGCGCTCTGAGCGTTCAGGCGTCCTTCGGGTCTCAGGCTCGAAGTTGACCAAGCTTCTACGCCTCGTCCTGCGCGCGCCAGCCTGATCGTGGGGAGACCGTCTAAGAGCGTTGCGGAACGAAGCCGCTACCCACCTTACCGCAGTCCATCTTAATGGACCGTTCGCGATCTGCACGGGAGACTAGCGGTTGATGCGCGTGGCAACAAGCTCTTTTTGCGCCGCTTACCGATCCGTAGATAAGTTTCGCGCGTCCACCCCACAAGTCCCGTTCTCCAAACCGGTTCAGTCCGGCCGGAAACACACGACGCGGGCATGGCCCGCGAGGTCACGCGTGACCCGCCCCGGCCCGAACCCGGCCTCCAGCCCGAGCCGTTGAACGGCCTCAGCCTGATCGTAGCCGATCTCGAACGCCAGCGTGCCGCCCGGTGCGAGTCGGGTCGGTCCCAGGGTCAGATTGCGTAGGATGTGGCGATACGCATCGAGCCCGTCGGTCCCGCCGTCGAGGGCGGCTAGGGGATCGTGACACCGGACCTCCACGGCGAGGCCCGGAATCGCCGGGCTGGCAATGTAGGGCGGGTTCGAGACGACGAGATCGAAGGCCCCGTCCAGGCCGGCCGTCCAGTCGGCCTGGACGAAAGCCGCCCGCCGGCCGACGCCGTTCCGGTCCGCGTTGGTCCGGGCCTGCACCAGGGCCGCGTGCGCGCGGTCGAGCCCGATCCCGAAAGCGTTCGGCAATTCGCTGAGCAGAGCCACCAGGATGCAGCCCGAGCCCGTGCCGAGGTCAAGAACGCGCAAGGGGCGGCGGCGGTCGGCCTGGGCGGCAAGGGCCACCTCCACCAGGGTCTCGGTGTCGGCGCGGGGCACCAGAGTTTCGGCGCAGAGCCCAAAGGGCAGGCCCCAGAACTCCCAGGCGCCGACGATGCGCGCCACGGGCTCTCCGGAAATCCGCCGCGCCAGGCCCGCTTCGAGCCGGCTCGCATCGGGCGTGCCCAGCGGCCGGTCGCCGTGCAGGATGAGTTCGGTCGTGCTGAGCCCGAGCAGGTCGAGGACGAGGAAGCGGGCATCGTTGCCGAGGATGCCCTGCGCCGCCAACGCCTCCGTCATCTGCTTGAGGGCCGCGCTGCGGCTGAGTGTCGGATCGAAGCGCACCGTCGGCATGCCGGATGTCGCCCGCGCCGTCAGGCCATGCCTTCGGCCGCCAGCAATTCCGCCTGATGTTCTATGACGAGGGCGTCGACGAGTTCGTCCAGCGCCTCGCCGGCCAGGACCTCTTCCAGCTTGTAGAGGGTCAGGTTGATGCGGTGGTCGGTGACGCGGGCCTGGGGGAAGTTGTAGGTGCGGATTCGCTCGGAGCGATCGCCGGAGCCGACCTGCGACTTGCGGTCGGCGGCCCGGGCCGCGTCCTTGGCGGTGCGCTCGGCGTCGTAGAGCTTGGAGCGCAGCAGCGACATCGCCCGGGCGCGGTTCTTGTGCTGCGAGCGCTCCTCCTGGACGAAGATGACGATGCCGCTCGGCATGTGGGTGATGCGAATCGCCGATTCGGTCTTGTTGACGTGCTGGCCGCCCGCGCCCTGCGAACGCATGGTGTCGATCTTCAGGTCGGCGTCGTTGATCACGATGTCGACCTCCTCGGCTTCGGG
Source organism: Methylobacterium goesingense (assembly GCF_022179225.1). Lineage (GTDB taxonomy): Bacteria > Pseudomonadota > Alphaproteobacteria > Rhizobiales > Beijerinckiaceae > Methylobacterium > Methylobacterium goesingense. The sequence continues at coordinate 32,588 of NZ_BPQL01000016.1, read as the reverse complement.
CAGCACCGCCACCGTGGCGGCGGAGGTGTGGATGCGCCCCTGGGTCTCGGTGTCGGGCACGCGCTGGACCCGGTGGGCGCCGCTCTCGAACTTCAGACGGGCGAACACGCCCTTGCCCTTCACCTCGGCGATGACTTCGCGGTAGCCGCCGACGGTGCCCTCGCTCTCGGAGATCACCTCGACCTTCCAGCCCTTGGCGTCGGCATACTTGCCGTACATGCGAAAGAGATCGCCGGCGAAGAGGGCGGCCTCGTCGCCGCCGGTACCGGCCCGGATTTCCAGGATGGCGCTCTTCTCGTCCGCCGAGTCCTTCGGCAGCAGGATGAGCTGGAGCGCGCGGTGTGCCGCCTCCAGGCCGGCCTCGGCCTCCGGCTTCTCGTCGGCGGCCAGCGCCCGCATCTCGGAATCGCTGCCCGGTTCGTCGATCAGTGCCTCGATGTCGGCGAGATTCCGCGCCGCCGCGCGATAGGCGTGGATCGCGGCGACGACGCCCTCCAACTCCGACAATTCGCGCGACAATTGCACGAACGTGTCGGAATCGGCCGATCCGGCGCTCAGCGTGGCGGTGACGATGTCGTGGCGCGTCAGGATCGCATCGAGACGGTCGGGAGGAATTGGGGTCATCGCCCTTCGGAAACTCTCATGGGGACAAGGGCTCGTCGGGCCGGAGGCCTCGTTCGACGACGGGGCCGCGGCACGACCCGTTCAGATAGGCACGCCGGACCTAAATTGGCACACCGTGCGCCTTCGCGAAGGCGGCCAGCGCGGGGCGAAGGGAGGCACCGTCCCCCGCACGGGCGAGTTCGGTGTCGATCAGCGCCGCCACCGCCTTGGCGTCGAGGCCCAGCACCATGGCCTTCACGGGGCCGATGGCGGCGGGCGACATCGAGAGGTGGCGGAAGCCGAGACCGATCAGCGCCATGGCCTCCAGCGGACGCCCGCCGATCTCGCCGCAGACGGTGGCCGGGCAGCCGGCCGCGGCCGCCCGCTCGGCGATGACGCGGAAGGCCCGCAGGGCCGGGACGCTGAGGGTGTCGAAGCGGTCGGCGACGCGGCGGTTCTCGCGGTCCACCGCGAACAGGAACTGCATGAGGTCGTTGGAGCCGACCGACAGGAAGTCGGCGGCCTTCGAGATCTCGTCGATCTGGAACAGGAGCGAGGGCACCTCCACCATCACGCCGAGCTTGCAGTCGCTGGGCAGGGCATGGCCGTGCCGGCGCAGGTGCGCCTTCTCGCGCTCGACGATGGCCTTGGCGCGGGTGAACTCGTCCACCGTGGCCACCATCGGGAACATGATCTTGAGGGGGCGTCCGCCAGCCGCCTTCAGGAGCGCGCGCAGCTGCACCCGGAGGAGGGCGGGCCGGTCGAGGCCGATGCGGATCGCGCGCCAGCCGAGCGCGGGATTCTCCTCCTCCAGAGCCGGCATGTAGGGCAGGATCTTGTCGCCGCCGATATCGAGGGTGCGGATCGTGACGGGCAGGTCGCCGGTGGCGGCGAACACGGCCTCGTAGAGCGTCTGCTGCTCGGCGGCCGAGGGCATGCGCTGGGCCACCATGAACTGCAGCTCGGTGCGAAACAGGCCGATGCCGTCCGCTCCGGTCTCGTGCAGGTGGCTCAGGTCGATGAGGAGGCCGGCATTCAGCTGCAGGCCGATCTTGGTGCCGTCGAGGGTGACGGCCGGCACGTCGCGAAGCGCCCGGTACTGCTCCTGCCGGCGGGCGCGCAGGCGCACCATCTCGGCATAGGCCGCCTCGATCTCGGGGCCGGGCCGCACCTGGATCTCGCCCGTGGCGCCGTCGACGATGATCGCGTCGCCGGCATCGCAGAGCGCGGTGGCGTTGGCGATCTCGCCCACCGCCGGGATGCCGAGCGCCCGCGCCACGATGGCGATGTGGCTCGTCGGACCGCCTTCCTCCAGCACGACGCCGCGCAGAGCGGTGCGGTCGTAATCGAGGAGCGCGGCCGGACCCATGGAGCGCGCCACCAGGATCGCGTTCTCGGGCAGGACGCGCTGCGCACCGTTGCCCTCCGCGCCGATCAGGGTCCGCAGCAGGCGGTTGGCGAGATCGTCGAGGTCGTGAAGGCGGTCGCGGAGATAGGGGTCGCTCTGGCGCATCATCCGGGCGCGGTTGTCCGACTGGACGCGCTCCACGGCGGCCTCGGCGGTGAGGCCCGAATGCACGGCCTCGCGCATCCGGCGCAGCCAGCCCTTGTCGTGCGCGAACATGCGCACGGTCTCGAGCACCTCGCGGGATTCCCCCGTGCCGATGCTGTCGCCGCGCGTGACGAGATCGTCGATGGCCGAGCGGACCTCGCCGATGGCCTGCTCCAGGCGCTCGACCTCGCGGTCCACGTTCTCGGCGATGAGCTGCTTGATGACGATGCGCGGCTCGTGCAGCACCACGTGCCCGAGCCCGATGCCGTCGGCCAGCGCCACGCCGCGCTGGCTCACCGCCCGGCGGGCGGCCGAGCCGGCACCGGGCGCGAGCGCCTGCAACTCGCCCGACGCGATCATCTCCGAGAGCACCATGGCGGTGGTCTGGAGCGCCTCGATCTCCTCCTCGGAATAGACGCGGTACGTCTTGTTCTGGACGACGAGGACGCCGAGGGTGTTGCCCGCGCGCAGGAGCGGCACGCCCAGGAAGGCGTGGTAGGCCTCCTCGCCCGTCTCCGGGCGGTAGGAGAAGGCCGGGTGCGACTGGGCGTCGGAGAGCGAGAGCGGCTCGGCGGTCTTGGCGATGAGGCCGACGAGGCCCTCGTCCGCCCGCAGACGGGTCAGGTGGACGGCCTCGCGGTTCAGCCCCTCGGTTGCAAACAGTTCGAGGATATTGTCATCGCTGAGCACGTAGACGGAGCACACCTCCGCGATCACGTTGGCGGCGATCAGCGTGACGATGCGGTCGAGACGCGCCTGTGGACTGACCGGCTCCGCCATCGCTTCGCGGAGGCGGCGCAGAAGCAGGCGCGGGCCTCCGGGCGCAGCGGGCATGGTCTCCTCGATCCGGCTTCGGCCTCGGATCCGGTTAGCGCGCTTGGCGTTCGCGCGCTCCGGGACGTCAGGCCTGGTCGAGGCCGTATAGCGAGTGGAGCGTGCGAACGGCAAGCTCCGTGTAGGCGGCATCGATCAACACGGAGAACTTGATCTCCGAGGTCGTGATGGCACGGATGTTGATGCCCTTCTGCGCTAGGGCGCGGAAAGCCTTGGCGGCGACGCCGGCGTGGCTGCGCATGCCGACGCCGATCGCCGAGACTTTCACCACGTCGGTGGCGCCCTCGATCTGGCCGAACTCGATCGCGCCGCTCTGCGCGTCGAGGATCTTGCGGGCGCGCTCGTAATCGGCCGACGGGACCGTGAAGGTCATGTCGGTGGTGGACTGGTCGCCCGACACGGTCTGGATGATCATGTCGACGTTGATGTTGGCATCCGCCAGCGGCCCGAAGATGGCGGCGGCGATGCCGGGGCTGTCCTTCACGCGACGAAGCGTGATCTGCGCCTCGTCCCGGGAGAAGGCGATCCCGGTGATGATCTGCTGTTCCACGATGTCGTCCTCGTCGCAGATGAGGGTGCCGGGCCGGGCATTGTCCGGCGGATCGAAGGAGGAGCGTACCGTGGTCGGCACGCGGTGGACCATGGCGAGCTCGACGGAGCGGACCTGCAGGACCTTGGCGCCGAGCGACGCCATCTCCAGCATTTCCTCGAACGTCACGCGCTCCATGCGCCTGGCCTTCTGGACCACGCGCGGATCGGTTGTGTAGACGCCGTCGACGTCGGTGTAGATGTCGCAGCGCTCGGCGCCGATGGCGGCCGCGATGGCCACGGCGCTGGTGTCGGAGCCGCCGCGGCCCAGGGTGGTGACCCGGCCGGTATCCTGGTGCATGCCCTGGAAGCCGGCGATGACCGCGACTTCGCCGCGCTGGAATCCGGCATCGAGGCGGGCGCCGTCGATACCCTCGATGCGGGCGGAGCCGTGGGCGTCGGAGGTCAGGATCGGGATCTGCCAGCCCTGCCAGGAGCGGGCCTTGATGCCGTTCTTCTGGAGCGCGATCGCCAGCAGGCCGGCGGTGACGAGTTCGCCCGAGGCGACCACGGCGTCGTACTCGGCCTCGTCGTAGATCGGGTTCGCGTCCTTGACCCAGGCGACCAGCTCGTTGGTCTTGCCCGACATGGCCGAGACCACGACGGCCACCTCGTAGCCGGCCGCGACCTCGCGTGCCACGTGGGCCGCCACGTTGCGGATGCGCTCGACATTCGCGACGGACGTACCGCCGAACTTCATCACCAGACGGGGCATGTTCTCACCAGACGGAGCCTGTCGCGTCCGCGACACGTCGCGTTCGCCAGGGATTCGGCGTGACCAGGGACTCGGCGGGCGCGAGACGGATTTCCTTGACCCGCACGCCCGGCCGCGTCGCTTGGCTGCTGTACCGGACAGGGCTTCGGCGCGTACAAGGGCCGCCCGGGCGTGTCAACAATGGTGCGCGCCCACCCCGCACGAGACATGCCGAGACGATGACCGGACCCACAGGTGCCTCCATCGACCGCGACGAGGTCGCCCGCTTCGAGGCCATCGCGGCGACGTGGTGGGACGAGGCCGGGCCGATGCGGGTGCTGCATCGCTTCAACCCCGTCCGCCTCGCCTATATCCGCGATACGGCCTGCCGGCATTTCGGGCGCGATCCGCGCGCGCCCTTCGCCCTGGACGGCCTGGCCGTCGTGGATATCGGGTGCGGCGGCGGCGTGCTGTCCGAGCCGCTGGCCCGCCTCGGCGCGCGGGTGACCGGGCTCGATCCGGCGCCCACGAACATCAAGGTCGCGCAGGCCCATGCCGATGCCGAGGGCGTGCCGGTGGATTACCGCGCCCGCACCATCGAGGACGTGGTGGCCGGGGGCGAGCGCTTCGACATCGTGCTCGCGATGGAGGTCGTTGAACACGTCGTCGACATGCCGGCCTTCGTGGCGCAGGCGGCCCGGGCGGTGAGGCCGGGCGGTCTCCTGTTCGCCGCCACCCTCAACCGGACCCTGCGCTCCTTCGCGCTGGCGATCGTGGGGGCCGAGTACGTTCTCGGCTGGCTGCCCAAAGGCACCCACGACTGGGACAAGTTCGTGCGCCCCGACGAACTCGCCCGCGCGGTGAATGCCGGCGGCCTGACCGTCACCGACACGACCGGCGTGGTGCTCAACCCCCTGGATGGGTCCTGGCGGGCGAGCCGGGATACGGCGGTGAACTACATGATCACGGCGCAGCGCCCGGCCGACACCGGGAACCCGGCCTGAACCTTCCGAGGCATGCGCGGTTGGTCGGCATAGTTCTTGGGAGACCGACCTTGCTCGAAAAGATTCCGCACGCCGTGGGCGCTGCCCTGTCCGGCCTGAAGGCCGGGCTCGACAAGACCGCCTATCGGACCGCCTTCGCAGCGGTGCCCGAGGGCCTCGCGCTCACCAGCCTGGCCTTCGCGGATGGCAGCCCCATGCCGGCACGCTTCACGGCCGATGGACCGGGCGCATCGCCGCCGCTGGCCTGGACCAGCCTGCCGCCCGGCACGACGCGGATCGTCCTCCTCTGCGAGGATGCCGGCAGCCCGACGCCCAGCCCCCTCGTCCACCTGATCGCCTGGAACCTCGACCCCGGCGCGCCGCTGTCGGAGGGCGCTGCGAGCCAGCCCGAATCGGCCCTCGACCTCGGCCAGAACAGCTTCCTCAAGCCGGGCTGGCTGCCGCCCGATCCGCCCACCGGACACGGGCCGCACGTCTACCTGTTCCAGGCCTATGCCCTCGACCGCGCCCTGGACCTGCCCGAGCATCCCGGCCGGGGGGCACTGCTGGAGGCGATGGCGGGACGCGTTCTCGCCAAGGGCAGCCTCGCCGGGATATACGAACGCCCCTGACCCGATCCGGGCGCTTGCGCGAGCGCCCGCGCCGGTGCAAGCGCCCGGGAACGAAGTTCAGGCGGAGGTTTGGGCATGAAGGCGCTGCTGTGCACCCGGCTCGGGGGACCGGAGGATCTGGAGCTTGCGGATCTGCCCGATCCGGTGGCGGGACCGGGTGAAGCTCTGGTCCGCATCACGCTCGCGGCGCTCAACTTTTTCGACACCCTGATCATCGCCGGGCGCTACCAGGTGAAGCCCGACCTGCCGTTCTCGCCCGGCGGCGAGGCCTGCGGTGTGATCGAGGCCCTGGGCGACGGGACCGAGGGCTTTTCGGTCGGCGACCGCGTCATCGTCCACCAGAAATTCGGCACCTGCCGCGAGCGGATCGCGGTCGCCACCCGGCATCTCACGTCCGTGCCGGCGGGCGTCTCGGACGAGCAGGCAGCCGGACTGACCATCACCTACGGCACCTCGCTCCACGCCCTGCGCGACCGCGCCCGGCTGCAGCCCGGTGAGACGCTGGCGGTGCTCGGCGCCTCCGGCGGGGTCGGCCTCGCGGCGGTGGAGCTTGGGGCGATCATGGGGGCCCAGGTCATTGCCTGCGCGTCCTCCCCGGAAAAGCTGGCGACCGCGCAGGCCCACGGCGCCACGCGTACGGTGGACTACGCCGCGGACAATCTGCGCGAGGCCCTGCGCACGCTCACTGACGGGCAGGGCGTCGACGTGATCTACGATCCGATCGGTGGCGAGTATGCCGAGCCCGCCTTGCGGTCCCTCGGCTGGAAGGGCCGCTACCTCGTCATCGGCTTCGCGGCCGGCGACATTCCGCGCATCCCGCTCAACCTGGCGCTTCTCAAGGGGATCGACATCCAGGGCGTGCACTGGGGTGTATTCGTGGATCGCGAGCCCGAAGCGCACCGGGCCAACCAGGAGCAGCTGCTCGCCTGGGTGGCAGAGGGGCGCCTCACCGCGAAGGTGCACGGCGTGTACCCGCTCGCCGACTACGCGGCGGCGCTCGGCATCCTCAAGCGGCGCGAAGCCGTCGGGAAGGTCCTGCTGCGGCTGTGAACGCCGATCCGCGCGGGATGGACCCCGCGCGGACCCCGGGGGCCGCCGACCCGAAGCGCTCGGAGCGACGGCGTCAGAGCAGACCCTGCGCCTTGGCGAGGGCGACGAGATCGTGCTGCGGCCGGGCGCCGATGTGCTGGATCACTTCGGCGGCGGCCAGCGCCCCGAGGCGGGCGCTGGCGCCATGGTCGAGGCCGCGGGCATGTCCGGCGAGGAAGCCGGCCGCGAAAAGGTCGCCCGCCCCCGTCGTGTCGACGAGTTCGTGCACAGGCGATGCGGAGACGGCCTGCACGTTGCCGCCCTGGATCACGAGGGCGCCGTCCGCTGAGCGCGTGACGAGGCCGAGCAGGTCCTTGCCGCGGGCCGCGCTCTCGTCGCGCAGGGCCTTGATGGCGGCCTCGGCGTCGTCGGTCTCGTAGAGGCTCTGCAGTTCGGCCATGTTGGCGAACAGGATGTCGATGCTGCCGTCGCGGATCAGGCCCAGGAACTCGTCGCGGTAGCGCCCGACGCAGAACGCGTCCGACAACGTCAGTGCCGCGGCGTTGCCGGCCTCGTGGGCGATGGTCACGGCCTTGCGGAACGCGTCCTTCGCGGCCGGCGGGTCCCAGAGGTAGCCCTCGAGATAGACCACGCGGGCGCTCGCCACGGTGGCGGCGTCGACGTCGGCCGGGGACAGGCCCTGGCAGGCACCGAGATACGTGTTCATGGTGCGCTCGCCGTCCGGCGTGACCAGAATGAAGCAGCGGGCGGTGGCGGGGCCGTCGCTGGCGGCGGCGACGGGGAAGCGGACGCCGGTGGCCTTGAGGTCGTGCGCGAACAGGCCGCCGAGCTCGTCGTCGCGGACCTTGCCGACGAAGCCGGTCCTAGCGCCCAGCATCGCCGCGCCCACGGCCGTGTTGGCGCCGGAGCCCCCCGACACGATGGTGGCCGGGCCCATGGCGGCAAAGAGCGATTCCGCCCGTGCCTCGTCGATCAGCTGCATCGCGCCCTTGGGCACGCCCTGAGCCGCGAGGAAGTCCTCCTCGGTGCGGGCGATGAGGTCGACGATGGCGTTGCCGAGAACGAGGAGGTCGAGGGATTCGGGCATCGGGCCGTCCAGTCTGGCGATCGAAGGAGAAACTGCGCCGGGCTGTGGCATCGCCCCCGGCGGGGGTCAAGCGAGCCCGGAAGCGATCATCCCGGCTGCAAGGCCTTCACCTCACACTGCGCGTAGTCGCTGCTCGCCTTCACGTAAGCATTGAGCGCCTTGACGTAGGCCTCGGCCAGGGGGCGGAACGCGGCGGCCTTCTCATTGTAGGCCTTGATCGCGTCGTTGTAGCTGTAGGCCTCCCAGCCCGGGCAGCCGCCCTTGGCCTCGAGGCAGGCGGGCTTGGCCGGAAGTGGCGGCTTGGCCGGACGGGACGCCGCCGGAGGGGCCTCGGGCAGGGTGCACGCGGCGCGCGCCGCATTCGCCGAGACGCCGAGGCCGAGGGCCGTCACCGTCAAGATCCGTGTCCACATGCGGGCTGCTCCCTCCGTGACGCCGGCCGCTTCATGCGCGTGCCGGCCAGCCGGAGCAAGCCCCGGGCACCCGTGACGTCAGCGCGCCGCCACCGCCTCCCGCGCCGGGGCCGGGCGCATGGCCGGTGCGGGCTTCGGCTTGCCGCGCCCGCTCTTGTCCATCCGCGCTCGGACGGCGTTCAGCATGGGCACGGCGAGCCCGAGGGCCAACACCCACCAGGCCGGCCGGATGGTCTCCGGGAAGTCCAGGTTGGCCGACAGGACGAGGCTCGCCGGGATGCCGCTGGCGACGCCGTACCAAGCCGCTTCCAGCAGTGCCGTCACAAGGGCGGCGGCGACCGCGAGGCCCAGGAGGGTGAGCGGGTTGGTCGGCCAGCCCAGGCGCTGCATGGCGCGGTGACCCATCAGCAGCAGGAACGCGCCGGTCCAGAAGACCGGGTCGGACACGTCGATCTTGGCCTGCAGGAAGTAGTGGATGAGGCCCAGGATCGCGATGACGTAGACGGTCTTGTGCAGGCGCGGCCAGGCCTTGCCGAGACGCCGGATCATCCCGTCCGTAGAGGTGATGCCGAGCACCGTGAGGCCGAGCAGCGCGACGAAGCCGATGGTGAGGTAGATCCGGGACACGATCTCGCTGACGACCTTGGTCAGCACGAAGTTCTGATCAACGACGTAGAGCATCAGGTGGATCAGCCCGTAGGCCAGCACCGTCAGGCCGAGCATGCGGCGCACGAGAATGAGCTTCGGCGCGTGAGCGATGCGGCGCAGGGGCGTCACCGCCAGCGAGAGCATGAGGAACCGCACCGCCCATTCGCCGGTGCCGTGCAGCAGCGCGGTGATGGGCTTCGCCCCGAGGGCATCGGCCGCGTAGGCGCCGGCAAGCCACAGGCCGGGAGCCAGGGCGAACAGGAAGGTCGCGAGCTTCAGGCCGGAGACGCGTCCGGCGCGGTCGCGCCAGGGCGCGGAGAAGGCAGGCAGGGCTGGCATGGCGATCCGGGATCGTTGGGTGTTCGTGTCGGAAGATAGGGGCCGGTGAGGATCCGTGAGGCGGCGTGGGGTCGCAGCCGGTCCCGCGAATCCATCGCGGCGCCTTAGTGTCGAGACCTCTTCGCTCGGCCGACGCACGGGTTACACCCCTATGCAGAGCTGCGCTCCGGCCGGAACCTTGGCCGGTGCCGCGACGGTTGTCGGTTGCTATAAGCCGCCGTCGCGCCCGCCCCCGATCACGAAGCATCCCCATGCCCACAGAGACCGCCGTCGACAGCCTTGAGACGATGACCGCCGAGACGGCGCGGACCGAGCACGCGGACCTGTCCGAACGGATCGCCGAGGCGGACCGCCTCTATCACCAGGAGGACGCCCCCGAGATCACGGATGCGGAATACGACGCTCTGCGTCGCCGGCTGGAGCAGATCGAGGCGCGGTTTCCGGACCTCGCCGGAACCGGCGCCGCCAGCGCGTCCGTGGGCGCCAAACCATCCGAAAAATTCGCGAAGGTGCGGCACGCGGTGCCCATGCTCTCCCTCGGCAACGCCTTCGCGGACGAGGAGGTGGCGGAGTTCGTCGCCCGGGTCCGACGCTTCCTGAATCGGCCCGAGGCCGAGCCCCTGGCCTTTACCGCCGAGCCGAAGATCGACGGTCTCTCCTTGGCCCTGCGCTACGAGGATGGGCGCCTCGTCACGGCGGCGACCCGCGGCGACGGCGAGGTCGGCGAGGACGTCACCGCCAATGCCCGCACGGTCGCGGATATTCCACAGCAACTCGCCGGGGCGGACGTGCCGCGGGTCTGCGAGGTGCGGGGCGAGGTCTATCTCGGCCACGCGGATTTCGCCGCCATCAACGCGCGCCAGGCGGCGGCCGGAAAGGCCCTGTTCGCCAATCCCCGCAACGCGGCGGCCGGCTCCCTGCGCCAACTCGACCCCGAGATCACCCGCTCGCGGCCGCTCAAGTTCTTCGCCTATGCCTGGGGCGAGGTGGTGCCGGCCTTCGAGGGGACGCAGCACGGCGTGCTGGAGCGGTTCCGGGCCTGGGGGCTGCCGGTCAACGATCGCACCCGACTCTGCGCCGACGCCGAGGCGATGATCGCGCATTACCGGAGCATCGAGGCCGAGCGCGCCGACCTCGGCTACGATATCGACGGCGTTGTCTACAAGGTCGACGACCTCGCCCTGCAGCGCCGCCTCGGCTTCGTCTCGCGCTCGCCGCGCTGGGCGCTCGCCCACAAGTTCGCCGCCCAGAAGGCGCTGACCGTCGTCGAGGACATCGAGATCAATGTCGGGCGCACCGGCTCCCTGAACCCGCTGGCCAAGCTCCGCCCCGTCACGGTCGGCGGCGTCGTGGTGTCGAACGCCACCCTGCACAACGAGGGCTACGTCCAGGGGGTCGGCGGCGACGGCGAACCGATCCGCGACGGGCGCGACATCCGGGTCGGCGACACCGTCGTGGTCCAGCGGGCCGGCGACGTGATCCCGAAGGTGATGGACGTCGTGCTGGAGAAGCGCCCCGCCGATTCGAAGCCCTACGAATTCCCGACCCGTTGCCCCGCCTGCGAGAGCCGGGCGGTGCGCGAGATCAACCCGCGCACGGGCAAGCCCGACGCCGTGCGCCGCTGCACCGGCGGCCTGATCTGCCCGGCGCAGGGCGTCGAGCGCCTGAAGCACTTCGTCTCGCGCAACGGCTTCGACCTTGAGGGCTTCGGCCAGACCTATATCGAGGTGCTGTTCGAGGCCGGTCTGGTGCGCCAGCCCGCCGACCTCTTCCGACTCGAATTCGAGCCCCTGAAGGCCGCCATCGTGGCCCGGCGCGAGGCGTTGTCCGCCGAGCGCCGGGCGGAAGGGGTACCCGCCCCGAAGAAGCCGACCAAGAAGAAGGGCGAGGAGGAGGACAAGGCGATCAAGAACCTCCTCGCCTCGGTCGAGGACCGCCGCAGCCTACCGCTGAACCGCGTCCTCTTCGCCCTCGGCATTCCGGAGATCGGCGAATCCACCGCCAAGGCCCTGGCCAAGCGGTTCCCCGACATGCCCGCCCTGATGGACGGGGTCGCTGCGGCCGCCCGCGACCAGGCCGGGCCGGCCTGGATCGAACTCTCGGCGCTGCCCCGCATCGGCCCGACCACCCGCGACCGCCTGCTGGAGGTGGGGTACCCCCGCGCGGGTGGCGAGGCGGAGGCCGCTGAGGACGAGGCGGCGGAGGCTCAGCCGCAGGGGCACGTGCGCCTGTCGGTGCCCCAGCGCGCCATCCTGCTGGAGCATTACGGCGACGAGGATGCCATCGCGGCCGGCATCGCGCGGGCGGCCGGGCAGCGGCCGGGCGATGCCTATCGCCACTTCGCCGATGATGGCGAGATCGGCCCGGTCGCGACGGATTCGCTGATCGCCTTCTTTGCCGAGCCGCACAACGACACGGCGGTCCGTGCTCTGCTCGATCAGGTGAGGACTGAACCCATGGCGGCCCCCGCCACCGCGACCGCCTTCGCGGGCAAGACGGTGGTGTTCACCGGCAGCCTGGAGCAGATGACCCGCTCGGAGGCCAAGGCCACGGCCGAGCGCCTGGGAGCCAAGGTCTCCGGCTCGGTCTCGGCCAAGACCGACCTCGTCGTGGCGGGGCCGGGGGCGGGTTCCAAGCTCAAGGATGCCGAGAAGCACGGCGTCGAGGTCATCAGCGAGGCGGCATGGCTGGCGCTCGTTGCCAGCGCTTGAGCCGGGAATCGCGGGCGCCTAGACTCGGTGAGCCCCGCACCCGTGGGCGCCTGGCCGCGCCCGGCCGGCAGAGGATTTCTCGGCCACCGCATGACCGTCATCGCCCTCGATTTCGAGACCGCCAACGAGCGGCGCGACAGCGCCTGTGCGGTCGGCCTCGCCTGGATCGCCGGCGGCCGGGTGGTCCGGCGTGAATCCCGCCTGATCCGCCCGCCGGACCTGCGCTTCTCGCCCGGCAACATCCGCGTCCACGGCATTCTCCCGGCCGACGTCCGCGACAAGCCCGATTTCCCAACCGTGATGGCGGAGTTCCTGCCCGATCTCGCCTCGGGGCTGATCCTCGCCCACAATGCGGGCTTCGACCTCGGCGTGCTGCGCGCCTCCCTGGCGGCCTACGGGGTCCGGCCTCCGGCCTTCTCCTACCTCTGTACGGTGCAGATCGCCCGGCGGGTGTTTCCGGCTGAGGAGGGCTGCGGCCTCGGCAAGGTCGCGGCGCGCCTCGGTATCCGGTTCGCCCACCACGATGCCGGCGAGGATGCCTATGCCTGCGCGGAGATCGCCCTCGCCGCTGTCCGGGAGACGGGCGCGCAGGACGTGCCCGCCCTGTCGCGGACGCTTCGCCTGCCGATCACCACGGTCCCGGCGGGGCCCGACCGCGCACCGCCGCCGCAGGACCAGCCAGCCTCCTTGACGGCGCGGGCCCGCGTCGCGGCGGGGGCGCGTCCCACGGCCTCCGCGGGCCTGCACTTCGCGGTGCGCGGCAGCAGCGGCAACCGCTACGCCGTGACCCTTGAGGATCGCTCCAACGGCCCGCACCTGCGCTGCACCTGCATGGCCGGACGCTACGGCACCCGGTGCCGCCACGTGAAGGCGCTGCTCGACGGCGACATCACCGACCTCCTGTCGAGCAACCACGCCGACGTGGAGGTGCTGCGCGTGCGGATGACCGCCACTGGGGTCGGTTGAGCCGAAGCCTCAGCGCCGGATGAGGACGACGCCACCGATCAGGAGCGCCACGCCGATCAGCCGCGGCCCGTCGACGGCGCGCTGGGCGAGGCCGAGCCAGCCAAAAATGGTCGAAGGCCACCGAGGCGAGCATCTGGCCGGTGACGAGGAGCGCCAGGAAGGTCGCCGCCCCGAGTTCCGGCACGAGAATCGTGGCCAGCGCGATGAAGACCGCGCCAAAGAACCCCCCGCTCCATGCCCACCAGGGGATGCGCGCGGTCAGGCTCGTCGCCGGCAGTGGATCGCGCAGGGCCAGGGCCAGTACGACCATGGACAGGAGTCCGACGAAGTAGCTCGCGAAGCCCGCCCAGGCCGAGGAATTCAGGGCGATCCTCAGGTTCGCGATCAGGGCCTGCTGAAGCACGATGCAGGCGCCCGCCGTGACGGAGAGCGCCACGGGAAGCAAGAGGTTGAGCATGGGCTTGAGACCTGAACGGGGGCGAAGCGCCGGACGCGGGCGCCTTGACAACCATCCCGGAGCCATGCCGTCAAATGACGCATCGGCGCGTTTCCATCCAGACAGGGCATGATCAATCGGGCGCATCCCGATCTCTTCCACGCGGTGATGCGCCATGGCGGAATGACCCGGGCCGCCGAGGCCCCGGGGATCTGCGATCCGCATGTCAGCCGGGCTATGGCTCAGCTCGCGGCGGAGACCAGCCTGTTCGTGTGCCGACCCGGCACTGCCCGCCGGGGCGCCTCAGGGAGCGCCTGATCGACTTCCTAAGTGCGGAGCGCGACGTGCTGGTATCGCGTCGCACCGACGATGCGCCGCCACCGGCGACGCGGTGAGGCGTTCAGCTTGCCGCTGTCGCGTCCGTGGCGGTGAATTTGGCGAACCCCTTGGCGCGCAGGTCGCAGGCCGGGCATTGGCCGCAGCCGTGGCCCCAGGGGTGGCGGTCGCCGCGCGTGCCGAGGTAGCAGGTGTGGCTGTCCTCCACGATGAGGTCCACCAGGGCCTGTCCGCCGAGATCCTGCGCCAGCCGCCAGGTCTCGGCCTTGTCGATCCACATCAGCGGCGTGTGCAGGACGAAGCGGCGGTCCATCCCGAGATTCAGCGCCACCTGCAGCGCCTTGATGGTGTCGTCCCGGCAATCCGGGTAGCCCGAATAATCCGTCTCGCACATGCCGCCGACGAGGTGGGTCAGGGAGCGGCGATAGGCGAGGGCTGCCGCGAAGGTGAGGAACAGCAGGTTGCGGCCGGGCACGAAGGTGTTGGGCAGGCCGCCATCCGCGAAGGCGATCGCGGTGTCGCGGGTCAGCGCCGTCTCGGAGACCTGACCGAGGGCGTCGAGGGCGAGCGTATGGTCGTCCCCGAGCCGCGCCGCCCATTCGGGCTTCAGGGCCGCGATCCCCCGGCGCAGAATGTCCCGGCAGTCGAGTTCGATGCGGTGGCGCTGTCCGTAATCGAAGCCGAGGGTCTCGACCCGGTCGAAGCGCGCGAGCGCCCAGGCGAGGCAGGTGGTGGAATCCTGTCCGCCCGAGAACAGGACCAGGGCGCCCCCGCCCATCGCCGAGTCCCTCATCGCAGGGCCTCGCCCTCGTACTCGGCCCAGGACATCGGCGTCTCGTAGACCTTCACGGAGGAGAGGGCCGGCAGCGCCGCCTTGGTGCGCTCCCAGATCCAGGCAGCGATGTGCTCGGCGGTGGGGTTCTCCAGCCCCTCGATCTCGTTGAGGCAGTAATGGTCGAGGCGGGCCAGCACCGGCGCGAAGGCGTGCTCCACGTCGAAGAAATCCACCACCCAGCCGGTGGCCGGATCGACGGCGCCCGAGAGGGTGAGTTCGACCCGGTAGGAATGCCCGTGCATGCGGTGGCAGCGGTGGGTCTCGGGCACGTTCGGCAGGCGGTGGGCCGCCTCGAAGGTGAAGGCTTGCGTGATCTTCATTGCGGAAACTTCATGCTGCGAGCGGGGTTAGGAGCCTCACGGGATCCCGATGATCTTGTGCGTCTGGAGCGAGAGGCGCCAGCGCGCGTCGCGCCGGCAATAGGCGACGGCCTCGGCGGTGTTGGCGAGCCGCTCCGGCCCGTCCATCGGCTGGAGCCAATGGTGGTGGAAGTCGAGCTCCGCGAAGGCCTCCGGGAGGGCCTCGGCCTGCGGGAAGACGAGTTTCAGTTCGTGTCCGCTGCGCTGCACGATGGGGTTGCCGGCCTTCGGGCTGACGCAGATCCAATCGATGCCCGCGGGTGCGGGAAGCGTGCCGTTGGTCTCCACCGCGATCTCGAACCCGCGCGCATGGACGGCGGCGATGAGCGCCGGATCGAGCTGCAGCAGGGGTTCGCCGCCGGTGAAGACCACGTAGCGGTGTCGCGGGCCGCCCTCCCAGGTGCGCGCGATCGCGTCCGCGAGGTCATCTGACGTCGCGAAGCGTCCGCCGCCCGCGCCATCCATGCCGATGAAATCGGTGTCGCAGAAGGTGCAGGCGGCGGTGGCGCGGTCCTCCTCGCGGCCCGACCAGAGATTGCAGCCGGAGAACCGGCAGAACACCGCCGCCCGCCCCGCCTGCGCGCCCTCGCCCTGAAGGGTGTGGAAAAGTTCCTTGACTGCGTACGCCATCACGTTCCCGCGCCGACCCGGCCCTGCCGGGCGGCGACGCTCCGATTTTCGAAATACCCTGACCGACGCATCGCACATAGGGGTGGCGGCCATCCGGGGCCACGGACAGGCCGCGGGCCGCACCCATGCGCCGAACGCGGTCATACCATGAAACCGCCCGGATCTCGCATCCGCGAAGCGCTTTGCCATGCTCTCGCCACGGAACGCCGGTTGTTAGGCGTTCAGTCACGGCCAAGTCGTACCATGCTTGACGACGATCTTCCGTCGGCCTGCCTCAAGCTTGGCCGTTGACCGGCCGACCCGCGCGGGCCGATATTCGTCGGGCCGGGGGCATACCTTCTTGAGACAGGTCAGATGTCGAACGGATTGTTGAGGCGCCTGGCCGCTGGCCTGGCGATGGCGGCGAGTGTGCTGGCCGCCGCGCCGGCGGGTGCCGTGACGTCGCCGATCCTGGTGGTGGAGGTCGATTCCGGCAAGGTGATCTACGGGCAGGCGGCCACCGATCCGTGGTTCCCGGCCTCGATCACCAAGCTGATGACCACCTACGTCGCCCTCGACCTTGTACGGCAGGGCCGGCTCTCCCTCGATTCGCTGATCACGATCTCAGCCGCCGCCGCCGCCGAGCCGCCTTCGAAAATGGGCTTCCGCCCGGGCACCAAGCTCACTCTCGACAACGCCCTCAAGATCATCATGGTCAAGTCGGCCAACGATGTCGCCTGGGCGATCGGCGAGAATCTCGGTGGCTCCATCGAGGGCTTCGCCCAAATGATGAACGAGACCGCCCAGCGCATCGGCATGCGCGAGAGCCGCTGGACCAACCCCAACGGCCTCCCCGACGCCCGGCAATGGACCACGGCCCGCGACATGGCGATCCTCGGCCGCGCCCTCATCCGCGACTTTCCCGAGAGCCGCGCCCTGTTCTCCATCAGCGCCATCCAGTTCGGCCGCTCGGTGATGGCCAACCACAACGGACTGCTGGGCCGCTATGCCGGCGCGGACGGCATGAAGACCGGCTTCATCTGCTCGGGGGGCTTCAACGTGGTGGCGAGCGCCACCCGCAACGGCCGTCGCATCATCACGGTGGTGATGGGCCAGCCGAGTGCCCGCGAACGCGACCTCAAGGCCTCGGACCTGTTCGATTACGGATTCTCGCAAAGCGCCGGCTGGACCGCCCAAACCCTCGACGCGCTGCCGACTTCCAACCTCGGCGAGCCGCCGGACCTGCGGCCCTATATCTGCGACAAGCGCAAGGCCTTGCCTGTCGACGAGGGACAGGGTGCCATCACGGCGAGCGCCGGAGCGGCCGGCGCCAGCGCCGACAACGCCAACGCCCAACTGATGGCCGCCGCCGCGCCGCCCTCCGCCGCGCTCGCCTTCGCCACCATGAACAGCGCGGCTCTGCGCAACCGCGCCCTGCCGCCCCGCGCGCCGCTGCAGCCGATCCTGGTCTGGATCGGTCGCGACCCCGCTGAGGGCGCCATCGCGCTCAACGAGCAGGAGGAGGCCGAGAAGGCGGAGAAGGCCGCCAAGCTCGCCGAGGCGCGCAAGGCGAAGCTGGAGGCGATCGCTGCCAAGCGCGAGGCCACTCAGGCGGCCCGGCAGGCCAAGGGACCGGCAGCCGGCGCGGCCAAGGCAGCCAAGCCCGAGGCGAAGAAGGCCCTGGCCCGTGGCAAAGGCGGCGTCCCCGCTACGGCGAGTGCCTTCGCCCCTGCGGAATCCACCCCCGTCATGGAGGGCGCGCCTAAGCTGAAGGTCGATACGGTCCGCAAGCCGGCCGCGAAAGCCGCCGTGAAGCCCCAGGCCAAGCCGGAGGCGAAGGCGAAGCCCGCCGCCAAGGCCTCGAGCGCGAAGCCCGCGACGGCGGGAAAATCAACCCGGTCGGCGAGCAAGGCTCAGGCGGACGACTGACCCTACCCGTGCCCGGACGCACCCGGCGATCAGCGGTGTTATAATATTACACCGCCGTAGGATTGAGCGGCGCGTCCCGGAAGGCTAGGTCAGGGACATGACCGACCTGTCCAAGCCCGATCCCCGTGCGCCCGAGCCGATTCCGCTGACCGTCCTCACAGGGTTTCTCGGGGCGGGCAAGACGACGCTGCTGAATCGGATGCTGCGCGATCCGGCGCTCACCGACACGGTGGTGATCGTCAACGAGTTCGGGGAGATCGGCCTCGACCACCTGCTCATCGAGACGATCGACGAGGGCATGGTCCTGCTCGGCGCCGGCTGCCTCTGCTGCACCGTGCGCGGCGATCTCATCGCCACCCTCGAAGATCTGCTGCGCAAGCGCGACAACGGCCGCATCCAACCCTTTCGCCGGGTGGTGATCGAGACGACGGGGCTCGCCGACCCCGCTCCGATCCTGCACGCGCTGATCTACCATCCCTACCTCGTCATCCGGTACCGCCTACAGGGCGTCGTCACCGTGGTGGACGCGGTGAACGGGGCCTCGACCCTCGACGCGCATGCCGAAGCGGTGCGGCAGGTGGCCGTTGCCGACCAGATCGTCGTCACGAAGCGGGATCTGGCGGGTGAGGACGGCGATGCGCTGGAAGCTCGGTTGCGGGCGCTGAACCCCTCGGCTCCGTTCCGCGACGCGTCCGTGCCGCCGTCCGAGCTTCTCGGCGGCCTGTTCGGCCTCGACGGAAAGAGCGACGACGTGCGCGCCTGGCTCGGCGCCGAGTCCGAGCGGGCCGAGCATGGACACCATCACGACCATGGACACCATCACGGCCACCACCATCACGACGTGAACCGGCACGATGCCGCGATCCGGGCCTTCAGCCTGACCAGCGACGCACCGGTGCCGCGCGCGGCCTTCGAGATGTTCCTGGACCTGCTGCGTTCCAGCCACGGCCCGAATCTCCTGCGCCTCAAGGGCCTGGTGGCCCTCGCGGACGCGCCGGAACGACCCCTTGTGGTGCACGGGGTCCAGCACGTCATCCATGCGCCCGTGCATCTCACGGCCTGGCCGGACGCGGATCACCGCTCACGCCTGGTGCTCATCGTGCGTGACCTCGACCCGGCCTTCGTCACCCGCCTGTGGGACGCCTTCCTCGGCCGCCCGCGCGTCGACGGCCCGGACGCCGCGGCGCTGACGGACAATCCCCTCGCGATTCCCGGCGGCTGAGACCGCGCTCGCTGTCCGGAATCGGGCGGTCCCGTTCTTGAAACCTGAGCCCCACAGGGCGCCGCACGGCGCGAGAGTGTCCCGCATCGGGACGCATTCGGGATCGGATCGAGACATGAGACACCGCTTCACGGTCATCGAGGGCGGCGCGTTGTCGACCGACGCGGTGGTCGAGGTCGTCGCTGAGGAGACTCCCGTGGCCTGGCGCGTCGACCTGCGCCGGGCGGCTTCCATCGGCGCGGGCGAAATCGCGGCCTGGCGGGCGCTGCTTGCCCGCGCCGGCGTCGCGGATCCCGTCCGGGCCGACCCGGACTATCTCCTCTCGGCGGCCCAGCATCAGGCGGGCGGCCGGGACCTCATCTTCGCCCTGGCCTGGGCAGTGGGGAACGGTCCGGACCGGCTCGGCGCCGTGATTCCCCTGGCGATGCCGCACACGCTTTTCGGGCATGGCCGGATCGTGGTCTGGCAGCCCTACGGCAGCGCGCTCGCTCCGACCTTCGCGCCCGGCAGCGTCGAGCCGGTTCGCGCGGCGCTCGTGACCGCGCTGCAGGCGATCCGGCCCCGCGCCACCCTGGAGCTCGACACGCCGGTCGCTCCGGCGATCCCGGAGGCCGAACCGGCGTCCCGTCTCCGGACCGTGACCGCGCGCGGCACGATCCCGGCGCATAGCCTCGTCGGCGTGCGTCCCGTTCACGCGCCGGAGTTTGCCCACGTCGAGCCTGCCCGCATCGAGCGTGTGCGTGATCCGAATCAGGTGCGAGACGCGGTGGAGGCGTTTCTTCTGCTCGATGCCGAGGCGTCGTCCGCGCCCATCATCGGCGACCCCTCCGAGGCCGCGATGGTGCGGGTGGTGACGCGCCTGTTCGCCCGCCGCAATCAGGTCACGGTGACGCTGACCCGGCGCGCGGACAAGGTCGTCGCGGCCACGATCACCCTCGGCGCCGGTGCGTCCGCCTTGGTCTGGCGTCAGGCGGACGCCGCGCCGGAGCGGCTTGAGCGCTCCGCCTGAACGGGGCTACTCGTCCTCGCCGAACTTGTTGGCGAGGAGATCGCTGATGGCCTGCATGCAGGCCTCGGCGTCGCTGCCCGAGGCCACCACCGCGATGGAGGTGCCCTGCGCGGCGCCCAGCGTCAGCAGTCCCATGATGGAGCGCCCCCCCACCGTCTCGCCGGAGCGTGTCACGGTGACGGCGGCGTCGAAGCGCTCCACCGTTTGCACGAACTTGGCGGAGGCTCGCGCGTGCAGGCCACGCCGGTTGATGATCGGGAGCACCTGGAGCAGGCCACCCTCGGGCACGGTCGGCAGGTCGTCGATGTCGTCGTCGCTCATGGGCGTTGGCCATCCCCTCCGTGGCGTCCCGCGCCGCTTGAAGCGGCTCCGGCGGGCCCGCTGGCGGAGCAGGGCCTTGGAATGGCTGTAAGCTGTGGCGCGAGGGGAAGGAAGGCTATTTGCCGGCGAGCACGCGGGACGCGACGTTGATGTACTTCCGGCCCGCCTCCTGTGCGTGCAGGACGGCCTCGCCGAGGGGCTCGGCGTCGCGCACGCTGGCGAGCTTGATCAGCATGGGCAAGTTGATGCCGGCCACCACCTCGACTTCGCCGCCGTTCATGCACGAGAGGGCGAGGTTCGAGGGCGTGCCGCCGAACATGTCCGTGAGCACCACGACGCCCTTGCCGCTGTTGACGCGGCTGACCGCATTCATGATGTCGAGCCGGCGCAGCTCCATATCGTCCTCGGGACCGATGGTGATGGTCTCGATCTGCTTCTGCGGCCCGACGACGTGCTCAAGGGCAGCCTTGAACTCCGTTGCCAGCAGCCCGTGTGTAACGAGCACCATTCCAATCATCGACGCGGGTTCCAACGCCTTGTGAGCGGAGCCGCCATCTTGTGCAGCGCAAGGTCGAGCGCAAGGTGAATGCGGCATTTTGTGTGCTCGAACGTCATGATCATGCCACGGTGGTGGCCCCGGCGCTACGGTTCGGTGGCGGGCGACAGGAACAGAACGGGGTCCTGCGGCATGCGGGCCACGCCGGGGCACCCCGCGAGCGCGTCGAGCACGAGGCGAGGGCCGAGTCCGGCGCGCAGCATCGCACGGTCGAGGACGAGACCCGGCCGGGCGAAGCCGAGCAGGGTCACCCCTTGCATCGGTGCATCGGGAAGGCGCGGGCAGGCCTCCACGAGATCGACCACGAGGTGGACCGGCGCATCGGTCAGGGTTTTTGCGGCCGGCACGAGGCCGAGGCCGCGCACTTCAATACGGGAACCGAGCGCGGGGTGCGGCCGGGCCAGGATCCGTTCGCCCTCGCGCGTGAGACCGACCCGATCGTCGCCGACGAGGCCGGCGTTCCCACGCGCCGCGTCGACACGGTCGAGCAGAAGCAGGGCGAGGCTTGATTTGCCCGACCCCGACGCCCCCCGGATCAGGATGCCGGCGCCATCGACGGCCACGCAACTCGCATGGACCCATGCGACGGCGTCCGCCATCGGGAGGCCCTTCGCGCTCAGCGGGCCGCCGCCGGGAGGCGCACGATGAAGCGAGCGCCTCGCACGGTGGGCTCGCCCTCCTCGTCGGCGGGGCCCGGCCGGTTCTCGGCCCGGATCGTGCCCCGGTGGGCCTGGACGATCTGGCGGGAGATGGAGAGACCGAGGCCGGAATTCTGGCCGAAGCCCTGCTCGGGGCGATCCGTATAGAAACGCTCGAAGATGCGCTCCAGGGCGTGCTCGGGGATGCCCGGCCCCTCGTCCTCGACGATCAGCTCCACGTCGTTTCGGACGCGCCGAAGGGCCACCCGCACCTTGGCGTCGGGGGGTGAGAATGAGCGGGCATTGTCGAGGAGATTGTTGACCACCTGGCCCAGCCGGCTGTCGTGCCCGAAGATCGTCAGGGGCGATTCCCCATCGCCGGCCGCCGCGTCGACGTCGAACTGGATCGGGGCGTCCTTCGGGCGCCGGCGCTCGTTGGCTACAGAGACCACGGTGGTCATCAGCTTGCGCATATCGACGCGGCGTGCCTCCGCGCGGGCAAGCTCGGCATCCAGGCGCGAGGCGTCCGAAATGTCGGAGATCAGCCGGTCGAGGCGCTTCACGTCGTGCTGGATGATCGCCAGCAGCCGGGTGCGCGAATCGTCGGATTTGGCCAGCGGCAGGGTCTCGACGGCGCTGCGCAGCGAGGTCAGCGGGTTCTTCAGCTCGTGGCTGACGTCCGCCGCGAAGCTCTCGATGGCGTCGATGCGCCGGTACAGCGCCTGGGTCATGTCGCGCAGGGCGCCCGAGAGGTGGCCGATCTCGTCGGTGCGGCTGGTGAAGTCGGGGATTTCCTCCCGCGACTTGATGCCGAGCCGCACCTTCTCGGCCGCATCCGCGAGGCGCCGCACCGGCCCCGCGATGGCGCCGGCAAGCAGGATGGACAGGACCAGCATCACGGCCGCCGCGATGAGGAACACCTGGAGCAGGCCGAAGCGCTCCGAGGCGATGACCCGGTCGATGTCGCCCCCTTGCGTCGAGAGCATCAGGGCGCCGCGGACGGAATTCGCCCGCTGGATCGGCACCGCGACGGACACGATGGTCTCCCCGGCCGGATTGCGCCGCACGATGTTGCCGCGCGCGCCGCCGAGCGCCACCTGCACCTCCTTGAGGCTGCGCCCGCTGGCAGGGCCGACATCCTCGGTGACACCGGGGGACGGCGTGCTCCCGGCGAACTTCGACTGCACGGCCTCCCAGGCCTTCTCCAGCCACGTGCCCTTGCGCGGGCGGACATCCGGGTCGCTGCGACTCATCTCGCCCCGGGCCGAGAGGGTACGGGTGTCGAACAGGAGGCCGCCCTCCTGGTCGTAGACCCGGGCGCGGTTGCCCGTCGGGGTGATCAGGCGGCGCAGCAGCGGGGCGACGCGCTCGGGGTTCAGCGAGAAGGTGAGGGGGGAGGAGGGCTCCTCGGCCTCGCCGGCCTGGAGCTGGAGCAGCTTGTCGGGGTCGATCCGGATCGCGTCGGTCTCGACCGAGGCCGATGAAGCGATGGCGCCCGCGATGATCTCGCCCTGGATCAGCAGGCTCTGCACCCGGGCCTGGATCAGCCCCTGGCGGAACTGGTTCAGGTAGAGGAAGCCGAACAGCAGGGCGATGAGCCCGACGAGGTTGAGCACGACGATGCGCCGCGTCAGGCTCGACGAGGCCCGCTGACCGATCCCGTTCCAGATCTGGCGCGGCCATCCCAGCATGCCGCGCGACGGGGTTTCGGCTTGGTCGGTGGTGGCCACGGGCGTCCGGTGGTGAGGGAACAGCGTTGCGGGGAGGGAGCGCCTGAGGCCCGGGCGGGCGCTCAGCTCTCCTTGAAGCGGTAGCCGACGCCGTAGAGCGTTTCGATCATGTCGAAGCTCGTGTCGGTCACCTTGAACTTCTTGCGCAGGCGCTTGATGTGGCTGTCGATGGTCCGGTCGTCCACGTAGACCTGATCGTCGTAGGCCGCGTCCATCAGGGCGTTGCGGCTCTTCACGACGCCGGGCCGGTGCGCCAGGGCCTGGAGAATCAGGAACTCCGTTACCGTCAGGGTGACGGGTTCGCCCTTCCAGGTGCAGGTGTGGCGCTCGGGGTCCATCATCAGGAGGCCGCGCTCCAGGGAGCGGGCGGCGGCATCGGCCTCGCGGGCGGCGGCGCCCGGACCGTCCTTGGGGGCGAAGCGGCGCAGCACGGCTTTCACGCGCTCGACCAGCAGGCGCTGCGAGAACGGCTTATGGATGAAATCGTCGGCGCCCATCTTGAGGCCGAACAGCTCGTCGATCTCCTCGTCCTTCGAGGTGAGGAAGATCACCGGAAGGTCGGATTTCTGCCGCAGACGCCTGAGAAGCTCCATCCCGTCCATGCGCGGCATCTTGATATCGAAGATCGCGAGGTCCGGCGGGGAATGCTTCAGACCGTCCAGCGCCGAGGCGCCATCGGTGTAGGTCTGGATGCGATAGCCTTCGGTCTCGAGGGCGATCGAGACTGAGGTGAGGATGTTTCGGTCGTCGTCCACGAGGGCGATGGTCGGCATGCGCGTGTCCTGTTGCTCGGATGCGGATCGGCGGACGTCTGATGGCGCCCACCCCTCCGCATCCCACCCCGTCCCCCGTCGCGGACGGTGGGCAGGGATCGGCAAAAACGCGGTGGCGACCGTGCCGGGGAGGCGGGCCGCGTTCGCGCGGAGAGTCAGGCTGTGTAATGACTCTATGCGATAAAAGCGAGCGACCTCGGTCGTTTGTTCGTTTGCGGCTTGACTGATGCCAACGGGCCGCAGTCCGGCGCCCTCGTGCGGAGCCCGAAACCCTGGCTATGATCGCCCGGCTGAACGCGGCCTGAGCGCCGGTTCGCGGGCATCGAATCGGGGGAGTATCCATGGCCGAAGGCGAGACGAACACGGGAGGCGAGCGGCGCGGGCCGGCGGTGCCGCTGCCGGCCGCCGAGGCGCCATTCGACGCGATCGGGCTGGCCCGCCATCTCCTGCGCTCGATCCGCTCGGGCGCGCTCGCCACCCTCGATCCGGAGGACGGGACGCCCTTCGTCTCCCTGGTGACCATCGCCACGGACGTCGACGGCACCCCCCTGATGCTGCTCTCGCGCCTCTCGGCGCACACCCGCAATCTGCTGGCCGACCCGCGCGCCTCGCTGCTGTTCAGCGCCGGCGGCAAGGGCGACCCGCTCGCGCATCCGCGCCTGACGGTGACGGGGCGCGTGACGCAGACGGCCGAACCGCGCGCCCGCGCCCGCTTCGTCGCGCGGCACCCGAAATCCAAGCTGTACGCGGACTTTCCGGATTTCGGGTTCTTCGCCCTGGAGCCGGGCGCCGGGCATCTCAACGGGGGCTTTGCCAAGGCCGCTGTGCTGAGGGCGGATGAACTGCGCCTCGATCTCGCGGGCGCCGAAGGGCTCGTGGCCGGCGAGGCCGGCGCCGTCGAGCACATGAACGCCGATCACGCCGACGCCCTCGCGCTCTACGCCGTCGCCTCCGGCGCCGAGCCGGGCCCCTGGCGCCTCACCGGCCTCGATCCGGAGGGCATGGACCTTCTAGCCGCGGACCGGACCTCGCGGGTGCTATACCCGGAGCCGGTTCGTGAGATGGGTGCCTTGCGCAAGGTGCTGGTGACGATGGCGACCGAGGCGCGCCGGGGCGAGGCGAAGGCCGAATAGGCCGTCGCCCGGGACCGGCGATCCGCTCACGCGGCTCGGACGTTGCGCAGGAACTGGTCGATTTCCGTCTGCAGCGTGCGCGCCTGTCCGGCCAGGACGTCGGCGGCCGTCGCCACGGCGTGAGCGGCCTGTCCGGCGCCATCCGCCGAATGGGCCACTTCCGAGATGTCGGCCGTCACCTGGCCGGCACCGGCTGACGCTTCCGCCATGCTGCGCACAATCTCCTGCGTGGTGACACCCTGCTCCTCGATGGCGCTGGCGATGCTCGTCGTCACGCCGCTCATCGCCTGGATCTGCGCGGTGATCTCCTGGATCGCCTGCGCGGCTCCGCTGGTGGCCGCCTGGATCGCTCCGATCTGGCGGCCGATGTCCTCGGTCGCCCTGGCGGTCTGGGAGGCCAGTTCCTTCACTTCGGTCGCCACGACCGCGAAGCCACGGCCCGCCTCTCCGGCGCGGGCCGCCTCGATCGTGGCGTTGAGGGCCAGCAGGTTCGTCTGACCCGCGATGGTCGACACCAGGCCGACGACGTCGCCGATCCGGGTCGCGGCGTTGGACAAGGCCGCCATGGTCTCGGCGGTGCGGGTCGCGGTGTGGACGGCGGTCGACGAGATCCCGGCGGCCTGCACGACCTGCCGGCCGATCTCGTTCACCGTCGAGCCCAGTTCGTCCGCCGCGGCCGCCACGGCGTCGACGTTGTCGGAGGTCTGCCGCGCGGCATCCGCCGCGCTGGAGGAGCGCAGGGCCGTTCCTTCGACGGCCGACCGCATGGAGCCGGATGAGGCCTGAAGGCCGGCCACGGCCTGCGACACACCCGCGACGATCCCGCCGACGGACGTCTCGAACCGATCGGCGAGGTCACGCAACAAGGTCCGCCGCACCTCCTCCGCCCGCATGCGTGCGGCCTCGGTGGTCTCGAGTTGCCGCGCGGCCTTCGCGAGGGACATGTCGCGGATCGCCACGACGGCCCGGGCGATGTCGCCGATCTCGTCCCGGCGGATCGCGGCCGCGAGGTCGACCCGCGTATCGCCGGCAGCGAGGCGTGAGGTCTCCGCCGTCAGCCTCATCAGCGGCCGCGCCAGATTGCCGGCAAGCCACCAGGCCGTGCCCGAACCGGCCAGGACCGCCGCGCCGCTCAGTCCGAGCATCGCCCAGATCTCCCAGGCCGTCGCCTCGCGGGTCGCCTGAATCTGCGCACGCGCATCCTCGGCGGCCAGGGTTACGGCCTCGTCGAAGTGCTGCCGCAACTGCTGGCTCCGCTGGGACAGGCGCTCCAGGGTCGGGACCTCGCGCGCCGACCGGAGGCCGAGCACGACCTCCGCGTCGCTGCGCCACTCTCCCGCCTCGGCTTCCGTGCTTCGTGACAGGATCCGCATCCGCTCGGACAGGGCATTGGTGGTCAGGCTTTCGAGAAGGACGGTCAGCTTGTCGCTTGCGGCCGTGAACTCGGCGTTGACCGGCGCCATGTCGATGAGGTCGGTCATCGCGCTGACGCGGCCGACGAGTTCCTCCATGCGGCGGAAGCGGTCGCGGGCCGCGCGGCTCGCGTCGCTGACCTCGGTCGTGCGCTCGGCAAGGGTCGACAGGTCGCCGGCCACCCGGAGACCGAGCAGGCCGGTGACACCGGCCAGGAGGCCCGCCAGGAGCATGAAGCCGAGGAGCGGAAGCAGGATCTTGTAGCGGATCGACATCGTGGTGCGTCCTGTCTCGGGCGTCAGTTCGGCAGGTTCGGCAGGGCGATACGCGTCTGTTCCGCGGTCAGCGAATGCAGGAAGGCGATCAGATCCTCGCGCTCCTGCGATTCGAGCCGGAAGGGATTCATCAGGGGCGACTTCGAGGGCCGCACGATGCCGCCGGTCTCGTAGAAGGCGACGATCTGGTCGAGAGTCGCGAACTGACCCGCATGGCCGAAGGGGGCGCGGTAGGTCAGGTTGCGCAGGCCCGGCGTCTTGAACGCGTGTTTGGCCAACGGGTTGTCGGGCTCGAAGGCCGCACGGCCGATGTCCTTCGTCTGCATACCAAGATCGTGGAACTGGTTGTCGGTGAAGTTCCACCCGGCGTGGCAGGCCGCGCATTGGCCCTTGCCGGTGAACACCGCGAAGCCGCGCTGGGCGGACGCCGAGATCGCCGTCGCGTCACCCTCGACCCAGCGGTCGAAGGGCGCCCATCCCGACACCACCGTCCGCTCGTAGGTGGCGATCGCGGTCAGGATGTTGTCCTGGGTGACGCCGTCGCGGGGAAACAGCTTGCCGAACCAGGCTTCGTATTCCGGCGTGCCCTTCAGGCGGGCGATGATCTCCGGGAACTTCCCGTCCATCTCCGCACTGGCCGTGATCGGGCCGATCGCCTGCGTTTCGAGGTTCGGCGCGCGCCCGTCCCAGAAAAGCGTCGGAAGCCAGGCTGCGTTCAGTACGGTCGGCGCCTTGCGGGCCAGGGGCTTGTTCGTCGCTCCGATCGCGCCGGGCACCGGGACTTCGAAGCCGAAGGATGGATTGTGGCAGCTCGCGCAGCTGAGGTTCTGCTTGCCGCTCAGGCGCGGATCGAAGAACAGCATCTTGCCGAGTGTCGCCATCTGAGGCGAATACGGAGCATCGTCTGGAAACGGGATCGAGGTCGGACGGCGGTAATTCAGTTTTTCCGCCTCGATTCCTTGGGCGTTCGCCGGATTGAATCCCAGAGCCAAAGCGCTCGCCGCCAACAGGATGAGCTTTCGCACTGATGGAATCATTGAGTCTTGCTTTTTGTTAAACCGGGAAAGATCTGCCGTGATCTATTTGTAAATTTTTATAAATACTGAATGATTAAAGATAATTTAAAATCGGCGTCTATGCATGATTGGCGAATAATATTGAGTGAAATAGTATCGCGTTGGTTCCTTTCACCATTCGAAGGTTGATTTGTTTTCGTCTTGGTCTTCGGGATGTCGTGGGCGGCGAACAAGGAAGGTCTGGTGGCCGGAATGCTGTCATTCGTCGGTGCCGTGCGGGCGCGATCACCTGACCGGCCCCATGGCCGCCACGCCGATTGCATTCCGTCAATGCTGGCAACTACCGATACCCTCGGCGGACCGGGGTCGCGCCGGCAAAGCGCCGGGCATCCATCCCCACGGGTGCGGCCCGGCTTCGTCCGCGGTCTGAAACATCGCGGTTCGGCGCACGCGCTTGGCGCACGGGGCCTGCGCTGCTATCTGCGAGCGATCAGTTTCCCTCACTCATGAGACCGTGCGCCGGGTCCGTCCCTTGACGGCGGGCCGCGCGCGCCGGAGATCGCATCCTCGATGACCACGTCCCCCATCGACAACATCCGCAACTTCTCCATCGTCGCGCATATCGACCACGGTAAGTCGACGCTGGCCGACCGGCTGATCCAGACCACCGGCACGGTGGCGCTGCGCGACATGAGCGAACAGATGCTCGACTCGATGGACATCGAGAAGGAGCGCGGCATCACCATCAAGGCGCAGACCGTGCGCCTGGAATACCGGGCCGAGGACGGCAAGGACTACATCCTCAACCTGATGGACACGCCCGGCCACGTGGACTTCGCCTACGAGGTGTCGCGGAGTCTGGCCGCCTGTGAAGGCTCGTTGCTGGTGGTGGATGCGAGCCAGGGCGTCGAGGCGCAGACGCTCGCCAACGTCTACCAGGCCCTCGACGCCAACCACGAGATCGTCCCCGTCCTCAACAAGATCGACCTGCCGGCCGCCGAGCCCGAGCGCATCCGCGCCCAGATCGAGGAGGTGATCGGCATCGACGCCTCCGAGGCCGTGGCGATCTCGGCGAAAAGCGGCCTCAACATCGAGGCGGTGCTGGAGGCCATCGTCACCCGCCTCCCGCCCCCCAAGGGCGACCGCGACGCACCCCTGAAGGCGCTGCTGGTCGACAGCTGGTACGACGTCTATCTCGGCGTCGTCGTGCTGGTGCGCATCGTCGACGGCGTGCTGAAGAAGGGCATGAACATCCGCATGATGCGGGCCGACGCCGTGCACGGCGTCGACAAGATCGGCGTGTTCCGGCCCAAGATGGCCGATATCGGCGAACTCGGCCCCGGCGAGGTCGGCTTCTTCACCGGCTCGATCAAGGAGGTTGCCGACACCCGCGTCGGCGACACCCTCACGGAAGACAAGCGCCCCTGCAAGGAGATGCTGCCGGGCTTCAAGGACGTGCAGTCGGTGGTGTTCTGCGGGCTCTTCCCCGTGGACGCGGCCGAGTTCGAGACCCTGCGCAGCGCGATGAGCAAGCTGCGCCTGAACGACGCTTCGTTCTCCTACGAGATGGAGACCAGCGCGGCCCTGGGGTTCGGCTTCCGCTGCGGCTTCCTCGGGCTGCTGCACCTCGAGATCATCCAGGAACGCCTCGAGCGCGAGTTCAACCTCGACCTGATCTCGACGGCGCCCTCCGTGGTCTACCGCCTGCAGATGACGGACGGCACCATCAAGGAGCTGCACAACCCAGCCGACATGCCGGACGTGATGAAGATCACCGCCATCGAGGAGCCGTGGATCCGCGCCACCATCCTCACGCCCGACGAGTATCTCGGCGGCGTGCTGAAGCTGTGCCAGGACCGGCGCGGCACCCAGGTCGACCTGAACTATGTCGGAAAACGCGCCATGGTCGTCTACGACCTGCCGCTGAACGAGGTGGTGTTCGACTTCTACGACCGCCTGAAGTCGATCTCGAAGGGCTATGCCAGCTTCGACTATCACATCTCCGACTACCGCGAGGGCGACCTCGTGAAGATGTCGATCCTCGTCAATGCCGAGCCCGTGGACGCGCTCTCCATGCTCGTCCACCGCACCCGCGCCGAGCATCGCGGCCGGGCCATGTGCGAGAAGCTGAAGGACCTCATCCCCCGCCACCTCTTCCAGATCCCGGTGCAGGCGGCATTGGGCGGCAAGATCATCGCCCGCGAGACCATCAAGGCCCTCTCGAAGGACGTGACCGCCAAGTGCTACGGCGGCGACATCTCCCGCAAGCGCAAGCTCCTCGACAAGCAGAAGGAGGGCAAGAAGAAGATGCGCCAATTCGGCAAGGTCGAGATCCCGCAGGAGGCGTTCATCGCCGCCCTGAAGATGGACGACTGATACGTCATCCACTTGATCAAAGCGTGATCAAAGCGAATGACGTATCAGCAAGCCCGCGCGGCGCTTGAGCGAAGTCCAAATCCGCCATCCCGAGGGGATCAAACGGATTTGGTATGACCCGTCTCAGATCAGGCGCGGCTCGCCGGTCAGAAGCTTGAGCGGTCGGGCCAGCTTCTTCGAGAGGCGCCCGACCGGCTCGACCGTGACGTCCTCGCCGCTCACCGCCTCGACGATGGCCAGTGCCACCGCTTCCGACACCGTGAGCACCGCATAGACGCGCAAGGCTTCGCGCCGGCGTTTCACGCCGACGAGGAAGGTATGCGCCTTGGGGGAGGGCGCCTTGGCCGGCTTCAGTTTCAGGGATGGCGCCTTGGGTGGAGGGGCCTCTGGCCCCGGCGCCTTCGCCGGTTGGAGTTTTGCGTCCTGGGTTTTCGCCTTCAGGGCTTTGGGCTCGGCCTTCGCCTGTGCGACCGTCCTCGGCGTATTCTTCTTCGGCGCAGCCTTGGCGCCTTTCGGGGATGAGGACGGCACGGCGAACCCGATCGTCTAGCGGAACAGGGTGGTGATCGCGTAGCAGGCTGCCGAGACCAGTCCCGCCGCCGGCAAGGTCAACACCCAGGCGACGACGATGTTGCTGGCAACGCCCCAACGCACGGCGGAGGTCCGGCGTGCCGCGCCGACGCCGACGATGGCTCCCGTGATCGTGTGGGTGGTCGAGACCGGCACCCCCGCGAAGGTCGCGGCGAAGAGCGTGATCGCGCCGCCGGTCTCGGCGCAGAAGCCCTGCATCGGGTTGAGCCGCGTCAGCTTCGAGCCCATCGTGTGAACGATGCGCCAGCCCCCGCTGAGGGTGCCGAGCGCGATGGCGCCGTGGCAGGAGAGCACGACCCAGAGGGGGACATGGAACTCGCCCCCGAGATACCCTTGCGAGTAGAGCAGGAGGGCGATGATCCCCATGGTCTTCTGTGCGTCGTTGCCGCCATGCCCCAGGGAGTAGAGGGAGGCGGAGGCGAATTGCAGGATGCGGAACGTGCGGTCGACCCCGAAGGGCGTCGCGCGCCGGCAGATCCAGGAGACGATCAGCACCAGCAGCAGCGCCAGCAGGAAGCCGACGAGCGGTGAGAGCACGATGGCCGCCGCCGTCTTCAGGACCCCGCTCCAAACCACAGCGCTGAGCCCGACTTTCGTCAGGCCCGCCCCCAGGAGGCCGCCCACGAGCGCGTGCGACGAACTCGACGGAATGCCGAAGATCCAGGTGACGACGTTCCAGACGATCGCGCCCACGAGAGCACTGAAGATGACCTGCGGGGTCACGATTCCCGCATCAATGATGCCGGTTCCGAGCGTCTGCGCCACGTGCAGACCGAAGAACAGGAACGCGATGAAATTAAAGAACGCGGCCCAGAGCACCGCGTATTGCGGGCGCAGCACCCGCGTCGACACGATGGTGGCGATGGAATTGGCCGCGTCGTGCAGGCCGTTCAGGAAATCGAACAGCAGCGCGACCGCGATCAGGCCGACGAGGAGCGGGAAGGCGAGGGTGACTTCGGTCATCGCCTCAAACGTTCTCGATTACGATGCCGCTGATCTCGTTGGCGACGTCTTCGAAACGGTCGACGACATCCTCCAGGTGGCCATAGATCTCGGCGCCGATGAGGTAGGCCATGGTGTCGCCGTCGCCGCCATCCTTGCGGTGAGCCTGGTAGAGGGCCTTGAGACCGCGCTCCTGCATCTCGTCCGAGCGCCCCTCCACGCGGGTGATCTGCTCGGTGAGGGTGTTGAGGCGGGCAGCGTGCTTGTCGATCGCGGTAAGCAAGGGGATCGCTTCGGCGGTGAGGCGCGCCGCTTCGATGACCGTCCCGCCCATCTCGCGCATTAGGGGCTCGAAGCTGCGGACCTCGTAGAGCGCGATGGTCTTCACCGTCTTGTTCATCTGGTCGATGGCATCGTCCATCGACTGGATCAGGTCCTTGATGTCGCCCCGGTCGAAGGGGGTGATGAAGCTGCGGCGCACAGCCAGCAGCACCTCGGCGGTGATCCCGTCGGCCTCGTGCTCGCGATCCACGATGACCTGGCAGTAGCGCGGCACGGACTCACCGCCCTCCAGCACGCCCTGGAGCGCTTCGGCCCCGGCAACCAGCGTCTGGGAATGCCGCGCGAACAGATCGAAGAAGCGATCTTCCCTGGGCATCAGGGCCTTGAACCAGCCGAGCATTCACGAACTCCCATGACGGTCCGGATGCCGGACGCCGCCGTCGCATCTCAAATTCGGGTGGATGCGGACCGGCGGTCGCCGTACGCGGGACTAAACCCTTAACGGTGTTCGTGCGGTCCCGATATTGCTCCATGTGGCAATGCCCGTGGCATTCTTGGGCCGTGTCTCCTGTGCGACAGGTGTCATGCGTATTCGCAGCACCTCACAGATCCGGTCGCGAACCATCGGCTGCACGATTCTCCGAGACTGCCACGCTGCCGTCGCATTACACATTCGGGTGGAGACGGACCGGCGGTCGCCGCACGCG
>NZ_BPQL01000015.1 GCF_022179225.1 Methylobacterium goesingense | reverse complement strand
GATCCCGTAAGGGTCCGCAGCGTTGCGGACCCTTACGGGATCTCGCGTCCGCCCGGAACCCCCGGCCGGCCGGGCGCCCTGATCGGACAGGGGCCAAATCGCACGCCTCGGGCCGCCCGGCCTTTGCAGATCGGCTGCGCGCACCGTATCAGGGCCGGGCCTCGCCGCGCGGCCGCGTCCTCAAAGCCCGCTCAACCCCTGTCCCTTCGAAGTGCCGGAGTGCGGATTTCCGATGCGCGAACCGAACGCGGTCGATTTCTGGCGTGGGCTCGCCCTCGTCACGATCTTCGTGAACCACATCCCCGGCAACACCTTCGAGCGCTACACCTACTCGCAGTACGGCATCTCTGACGCGGCCGAGCTGTTCGTGTTCCTGGCCGGCTGGTCGATCGGCATCGCCACGCGCGAGCGCGACGGCAGGCCCGAGCCGCGCCTGCGGACGGTGCTGCGCCTCCTGTCCCGCACCATCGAGGTCTACCGCGCGCAGATCACCACGATGGCACTGGCGCTGGCCATGATCGCCGGCACCGCCCTGGTGCTCGACAATCCCCTGCTGCTCGAATGGCACAATGCCGGCGGCTTCTTCGCCGACCCGATCCAGACCATGGTGGGCTTCGTGCTGCTCACCCATCAGCTCGGCTTCTTCAACATCCTGCCCCTCTACGTGGTGCTGCTCGGGATCGCGCCGGTCTTCGTGCTGATCGGGCGCGTGAGCCGGGTCGCCGCCCTGGCCCTGTCCTTCGGGCTCTACGCGGCGAGCCTGGTCTTCGAGTGGAACCTGCCCTCCTGGCCGGGGGAGGGGGACTGGTTCTTCGATCCCTTCTGCTGGCAGCTTCTCCTCGTTATGGGCTTCACCGCGCAGGACTGGAGCCGGACCTCGCCCTGGCTGAAGCGCTCGGCCCCCCGCCTCGTTCCCGTGGGCGTGCTGATCGTCCTCACCGGCATCGTCCTGTCGGTGCTCGAATTGCGGCCCGACCCGCTCCTCGTGCCCGATCCGCGCCTCGTCTTCACCTTCGACAAGACCTACCTCTCGCCGGCCCGCGTGATCCACTTCCTCGGCGTGCTCCTCGCCTTCCAGACCCTCTACGCGGTCATCGCACCCCGCTTGGGCTGGGTCGCGACCTTCCTCGCCAGCCTCGGGCGCAACTCCCTGGCGGTCTTCTCCATCGGATCGTTGCTCAGTCTCGCCGCGCAGCTTGTGAGGTTCTGGACCGGTGGCGGTGTCGTCGTCGACGTTTTCGTCGTAGGGTTCGGCCTGTTCGCACTGGGTTTCACCGCATGGTTCGTCGAATGGCGCTCCCGAAAGCCGCGGCTCTCGTCGCCCTGAGCTTGAGTCTGGCCGGCATGGCGGGCGGCGGGGTGGTCTCGGCGCAGGCGCCGACGGCGCAACCGCAGCCCCCGGGTCCGGAGGATTTCATGCCCCGGCCTGCCCCGGCGGCGCCGGGTCCGGCGTCCCCCACCGTGGTTTCGCCGCCCAACGTCGCGTCGGCGGGCGCGAGCGTCGACGGGGAGGCGGTCGACGTCACCCTGTCGCCGGAATGCCGGGTTCCGGGCTCGAAGCTCTATACCCTGGCCCGCCTCGGCGCCGTGAAGGCCGCCCTCAAGGAGAAGCACCCGGTCCGGGTCCTGGCCATCGGCGCCTCCACCATGGGGCTCGGAGCCTCGGCCACCTATCCGGTGAAGCTGGAAACGGCGCTGGAGCGCTCGCTGCCCGACGTCGACGTGGTGGTGGAGAGCCGGGGCCTCCAGGGCGAGATCGCCTCCGGCGCCGGCGAGCGCCTGCGCAGCATGGTGGCGGAGCTGGAGCCCGACCTCGTGATCTGGCAGGTCGGCTCGCACGATGCCCTGGCGCGCGTCGACCTCGACGCCTTCGAGAGCGCCCTCGAAGAGACCGTGCAGTGGATCAAGGGCCACGCGATCGACGTCGTGCTGGTCAGCCCGGTCTACACCGCGAGCCTCGCCCGCGACGCCTACTACACCAGCCTCGTGGCCAAGGTGCAGGAGGTCGCCCGGCGCGAGGGCGTGCCCCTGGTGCAGCGCTACGAGGCCATGCGCTACCTCGCGCTGCGCAATGACAAGGGCGAGGGGCACCTCCTCGGCACCCAGTTCCGGCTGAACGACCTCGGCCTGCGCTGCATGGCCGAGCACGTCACCCGCGCCATCACCCTCTCGCTCCTCCAGCCCGACCCGGTCTCCACGGGCAGCGCCGGGCGGCCCGCCCTGACCCTGGCGCCGCCGAAGGACTCGCCCGGGGTGAAGGACTCGCCCGGGGTGAAGGACTCGCCCGGGCTGAAGGACTCGCCCGGGGTGAAGGACTCGGCTGGCGTCAGGGTCGCGCCGCCGCCCGTGGCGCCGGGGGACTGAACGGCCGCGAGGTCGAGGGGAGGTCCACCCAAAGCCTTAACCCCGCCGCTTAACCGGCCCGCAACGCCGGCCCGGCTATGGCCGATGCGGGGTAGGGGGGCATCGCGTTGGGTATCGCGACGGACAGGATCGGGGTCGGCGGCCGCTGGGGCGGTCTCGCCCGCCTGCGCGGCGGCGCCGCGGGAGCGGCCATCGACGTCTTCGCCATCCGCATCGCGGCCGCAGGCTTCGCCTACGTCGCGCAGGTGCTGATGGCGCGCCTGATGGGCGGCACCGAGTACGGCATCTTCGCCGCCATCTGGGTCTGGATCGCGATCCTCGGGCATTCGGCCACCCTCGGCCTCTCGCAGGGGGCCTGCCGCTTCCTGCCGGCGGACCAGGCGCGGGGCGATCTCGCAGCCGTGCGCGCCTACCTCGTCGGCGGGCTCGCCGTCACCCTGGCCTGCGCCGTCGCCGTCGCCGCCGGGGGGCTCGCGCTGGTCTGGGTCGAGGGCTCGCTGCTGGCCGGGCCCTACGCGGCTCCGCTCCTCGTGGCCGCCCTCGTGCTTCCGCTCTTCGCCCTGCAGGATTACTGCGAGGGCATCGCCCGCAGCCAGAATTGGGCGGTCCTCGCCATCGCGCCGCCCTACCTGCTGCGCCAGGGCCTGATCATGGCCGCCATGCTGGTCGCGGTCGGCCTCGGCGCTCCGGCGGAGGCGCGGATCGCCGTGCTGTGCACCCTCGTGGCCACCGGCATCGCCGTGGGCGTCCAGGCCGGCAGCCTGATGCTGCGGCTGCGCCGGAGCCTGCCCGCCGGTCCGCGCCGCTACGCCTGGCGGCGATGGTTCCGCGCTTGCCTGCCCATCGCCGCCGGAGATCTCGCCAGCGCCGGCTTCAACGTCATCGACGTGGTGGTGCTGAGCCTCCTGGCGCCGCCGGCCACGGTGGGACTCTACTTCGCCGCCACCCGGATCCAGCAATTCGTGGTCTTCGTGCATTTTGCCGCCACCGCCGCCACGGCCCAGCGCTTCACCGCCGCCCACGCGGCCGGGGACCGGGCCGGCCTCGCCGCCCTGGTGCGGATGCAGGCGCGCCTGGCTCTCGTCGCCACGATCCTCGTCGGCGCCGCGGTGCTGGCCGCCGCGCCCCTGCTCCTCGGGCTGTTCGGCCCGGAATTCCGGGCGAGCCTGCCGATCCTCGCCGTGCTGGTCGCCGGCAGCGTCGCGGCCGGCCTGTTCGGCCCGGGCGAAGACCTCCTCAACATGCTGGGGGGCGAACGGCTCGCGGCCCTCGTCACCGTGGGGATGCTGGCCCTGGCCGGGGGCCTCTGCCTCGTCCTCGTGCCGCTCTTCGGCGTCTTGGGCGCTGCGCTCGCCATGGCGTTCGCCACCACCTTGCGGGCCGGCGCCATGGCGCTGGCCGCCCGGGCCGTGCACGGATTGTCGACGCCGGTCTGGCCGGACCTGTCCGGACGGAGCACCCGATGATCGCCCCACGCGCCCGCGCCCCGGACTTTGCCGCCCCGGACTTTGCCGCGCCGGACTTGGCCGCCCCGGACTTTGCCGCGCCGGACTTGGCCCACGCCGTCACCACCCTCGGCGCCCTCGGAGCGGAGGCGCAGGCCTGGGACGACCTCACGGCGCGGGCCGGGGATGCCCATCCCTATTACGGCCGCCACGTGATGCAGGCGCATGTAGAAAGCGGCCTCGTGAGCCCCGATCTGCGGGTCCTCGTGGTGCGCGGCGGGCGCGGGCTGGAGGCGCTGCTGCCTTTCCGCCTGTCCTACGATATCTGCGGCCTCGGCCGGCCCCTGGCGCTGCCCTTCGTCTCGCCCTTCGTCACCGCGACGGCGCCTCTCGTCGTGGCGGGTCCGGAGCGGCCGGCCGTCCTCGCGGCCCTGGTGGCGGGCCTGCGGGCGGCTTCGGACGGGCGGCCCTGGCGCTGGCCGCTCCTCGCCGTCGAATCCCCCCTCGGCCGCGACGTTTGCGCCGCCCTCGACGCCGCCGGATGGGCGCGGGGCGAGGTCGGGCGCTTCGCGCGTCCCGTCCTCGATCGGCGTTCCGACCATGCCGCCTTCCTCGATGGACATCCCCATCGCAGCCGGCTGAAGGACCTGCGCCGCCGCCAGCGCCGCCTCGCCGAAGCGGGCGTCGTCACTTATGCCGCCGCCACGGATGGTGCGGCCCTCGCCGGGGCGGTCGAGGGCTTCCTGGCCCTCGAGGCGGCGGGCTGGAAGGGCGAGGCGGGCAGCGCTATGGCCTGCCGCCCCGCCCATGCGGCCTTCGCGCGCGCAGTGTTCGGACCGACGCCGGGACCGGTGCGGGTCCGGGCCGACACCCTGAGCCTCGACGGCCGGGCCCTGGCGATCAGCCTCGCCCTGGTCTCGGGCGGGACCGCCTACCTCCTGAAGACGGCCTACGACGAGGCGGCCCGGACCCTGGCGCCGGGATTGCTCCTGGAGGCCGAGATCGTCAGGGCGCTCCACGACGACGTGTTCGCGGGCCGCCTCGACTCGGCGACGATGGGCGATTCGCCCCTCGAGAGCCTCTACCGGGAGCGCGAGGCCGTGGCCGAGATCGTGGCTGTGCCGGGAGACGTGCGCCGTTTCGTCAGCCTCGAGCGACGCCTCCGCCTCGCCCGGCTGGAGGCGGAAGCCCGCAGCGAGGCCAAGCGCCTGTTGCGGCGCCGGCCGGGCGGTGGCGCCCGCGGTATCGGGCCCTGACGCGCCGGTCCGTCCGTGCTACTGCGCGGCCTCGGCACGCCAGACAGGACTTCAGCCCCATGCGCCGTCCGTTCTACGCCCTCACCGGAGCCTTGATCCTCGCCATGACCGCATCCGCATCCGCCGAGACCATCACCACGCCTTCGGGCCTGCAGTACCGCGACGAGGTCGTGGGTACCGGCCCCGAGCCGAAGGCCGGCCAGAAGGTCAGCGTCCACTACACCGGCTGGCTCGACGAGGGCGGCAAGCCGGGCAAGAAGTTCGATTCGTCGCGCGACCGCGGCACGCCCTTCACCTTCACCCTCGGCGCCGGCCAGGTCATCGCCGGGTGGGATACGGGCGTGGCCACGATGAAGGTCGGCGGCAAGCGCACCCTGATCATCCCGCCGGACCAGGGCTACGGCCCGCGCGGCGCCGGCGGCGTGATCCCGCCCAACGCCACGCTGATCTTCGACGTGGAACTGCTCGGCGCCCGCTGAGGCCCGCGCGCCGTGTTCCGGCCGGGTATTCCTTACCCGGCCGGGCTCGGATCCCCCGCCCGCGGCTCGCTCTCGGCGGTCGGTCGATACACGAGGCCGAGTTCGCCGGGGGAGGGGGCCGTGAAGGTAATGCCGGCGATCTCGAGGGCGGTGCGGATCGCGGCGCATGTCCGAGGCCGCAGGGCGCCGCCGCCGCTCTCTTCGAGGCGCTTGACGCTGGAATCCGAGACCCTGGCCGCCGCCGCAAGTTCCGGGATCGACCAGTTCAGCAGCGCCCGCGCCCCGCGCACCAGGGAGCCGGGCAGATCGTCGAGCCGGGCGCCGGCGGGCTGCGCCATCGCGGCGGCGGAACTCGTCAGGTCGAGGATGAGGCCGATCCACTCGCTCACGGTCCGGTCGGGATTGAGCAGGGGCACGGCGCGGCTGCTCACCCAGCGATAGGTCCCGTCCGCGCAGCGCAGGCGGTAATTGGCCTCGTAGGTGTCGCACCGTTCGATCGCCTGGGTCCAGGCGTGCATCGCACGCGGCTGATCCTCCGGATGGACCGCGTTGATCCAGCCGCCGCGGCGCCATTCCACCTCGGATTGGCCCGTCAGCTCGCACCAGGCGGGGCAGGACCAGTGGGTCCCGTCGCCGTTCGCGATCCAGACCACGGCGACGATGGCCTGGATGAGGCCCTGATAGCGCGCCCGGCTCCGGTCGATCACCTGGGCCGCCTCCCGGCGGCTCGTGATGTCGATGACGATCCCGTCCATGCGGGCCGGAACGCCGTTGCTTCCCAGCACGACGTCCGCCTTGATCTCGATCCAGCGTACGGTCCTGTCGGGCCGAACGATGCGCAACTCGCGCTGGATCGACAGGCCTGAACTCGGGGCCGCCAGGATTTCCTCGCGGATGCCGCAATCGGCCGGATGAACGAGATCCAGGACGTTGGTGGTGCCCGTACGGGTGAGTCCGGCGATGCGCAGCAGGCCGTCCGACATCGTCATGGAGAGGTCGTGCAGGTCGATCGACCAGACTCCGATCTGTGCCTGATCCTCGATCAGGCGCAGCATGTGGCTCGCGGATGTCGACGAGCGGGAATGAAAGATTCGATCCAAAAAGTGATGCTCTGGCGGGCTTGGGTTTTCGAATGGCACGGTTTCTTTATCTCCGCGCCGATCGTGAGAGCCCTCGACCAGCCCACCGGTTCGGCTCGGGTTCGGATTCACGCTCCCGGAACCGTGATATAACAGAACAGGCTGTCAGGTAAAATTCATTTCCTTGGGCGGACTTAATTTTTATCAATACAATTTGTACGAAGTAACCTTGTCACTTATCCGAGCTTTGTCGTGCTGGCAGATAGATTAGCTTTCGCCTGAAGCGCATGGTGTCAAGCCTGTGAATCGAAGCCGTACGACTACGCAGATGCAATCATCAAAACCTTCAATCTGTGGTTTTGTCCGAGTCTCGTGAAACGTTGCGCACGGAAAGCACAAGGATTTAATCGAAACGGAGCCCGGACATAGCCAGGAAGACTGCGCATGGATGCGGTGCCGACTGCTTCGTAGTCCCCGATGGCTCTTACCAAGGCCACATCTACCTCGTCGTGACCCAGTGAGCCTGCATTGAGCGGGTTCGAAGACACGCCGCCCGACGCGCGCGGCGGCGAAATCTGCCGCGCCGCCGGGGGGGCCTGTCCGGTCAAGCTTCAGTTGGGAAACTGGCGCAGTACTTCTCAATCGCAGGTCCACTTCAAAAATTCGTGATCGGGGTGCGATCGATTGGCAGGCGTGCCTGCGATTGTTTGAAGAGCCGTCCTGCTGGCGCATGCATGTCGGTGTTCCGTCGACCTCCGGGGCGCAGGGATCGCATTCCACGCGTCCGCTGGCCCGGCTCGCTCAGCGCTGGCGGACCGGACGGGATATGGCATCACCGGACTGATTCGCCGCCGCGCGACGATCGTGCGGAATCCGCGCCGCGGACACGTTTGGCCCGCCCCGCGGTTCCGTCCGGGGCGCGAGGGGGCCGAAAAGCCTGACACACGCGGCGGGTCGTCGCCGTCAAGGGTCGATCCGTCGCGGGATCGATGGAAACCCGGGAGCACCGGTGCTCAAGTGCGGCCGGGCGGAGGGGTCCGCGTCCGCTTCGGCGGAGACGGCCTGTCACAGCCCGCTCGGGATGATCGCTCATGCCGGGTCGACCGCAGCGAGGACAGCATCGCATGGCACTGGAACGGAACGCCGCTCTCTCCAGCCCCGAGGCGCAGGGTGCCCGCAAGGATCTGCTGGGGGCCGCTGCCGATCGGGTCGAGGCCATGGGCGGCCCAGGCGGCTTCGTCGCCGATCTGTACGGGCGCGTTCCCCCCGAGGATCTGGCGCCCTACACCCCGCAGGCCCTGGCGGACCTCGCTCTGGCGGCCCGCGCGCACCTCGCCGAGCCCCGGCCGGCGGCCACCGCCTCCGGCATCGCCGTGAGCGACCGCACCGTCGAACGCGAGGGGCGGCCGCGCGACCTCACCATCGTCGAGATCGTCAACGACAACCGGCCCTTCCTCCTCGATTCCTGCCTGGCCGAGCTGACCGAGCAGGGGCTGACCCCGCACCTCGTCGCCCACCCCATCCTGGGTGTGGAGCGGGACGCCGCGGGAAGCCTCGTGCGCGTCGTGGGCGAGACCACCGCCGACACCAACGCGGCGCTGGCCCGCGAGAGCTTCATCCACATCCACCTCGACCGCCTCGATGCGGAGGCGGCCCGCACCCGGCTGATCGACGGCCTGACGGGGGTCTTCCGGGACGTGGCGCTCGCCACCGACGATCACGACGCGATGGCCGCCCGCCTCGCCCGGCTCGCGTCGGGCTACGCCAGCGCCCCGCCGCCCCTGCCCGAGGGCGAGGTCGCGGAGGCACGGGCCTTCCTCGACTGGCTCGGCGCGGGGCACTTCACCCTGCTGGGCCTGCGCGAGCACGGGCTCGCGGACGCACCCGCCGAGCCCACGCTGGTGGAGGGCTCTGGCCTCGGCCTGCTGCGCGATCCCGGCGCGGCGGTGCTGCGGCGCGGCGGCGCCCTGGTCGACATCACGCCCGAGATCCGCGCATTCCTGGACGGGCCTCAGGCGCTCATCATCACCAAGGCCAGCGTGCGGTCGCGGGTCCACCGCTCTGCCTATCTCGACTATATCGCCTGCAAGCTGTTCTCCCCTGAAGGGACGCTCAGTGGCGAGGTCGTCATCGTCGGGTTGTTCACGGCCAGCGCCTACACCCTGCCGACCCGCGAGATCCCGTATCTCCGCGAGAAGGTCGCGCGGGTGGCGGCGCGGGCCGGCCTCGACCCGACCAGCCATGCCGGGCGGGGCCTCCTCAACGTGCTGGAGACCTACCCACGCGACGACCTGTTCCAGATCGACGGCGACCGGCTCTACCGCTTCAGCCTGGCCATCGCGCACCTCGCCGACCGGCCGCGCCTGCGCGTGCTCCAGCGGCCCGACCGCTTCGGCCGCTTCGTCTCGCTCCTCGTCTACGTGCCGAAGGAGCGCTACGATTCCGGCGTCCGGGCGCGGATCGGTGCCTATCTCGCCGCCGAGTATGGCGGGCGCGTCTCCGCCGCCTATCCGTACTTCCCGGAAGGACCGCTCGCCCGCACGCACTTCATCATCGGCCTCCCCGAGGCCGGCGCCCCCGAGCGCGACCCCGCCGCTCTCGAATCGGGTATCGCCGCCCTGGTGCGGACTTGGGGCGACGACCTGCGCCTCGCGCTCGCCGAGACCCTGGACGGCTCCCAGGCCCGGGCGCTCGCCGCCCGCTACGGCGAGGCCTTCTCGGCGGCCTATCGCGAGGGCTTCACCCCCCGCGTGGCCCTCGCCGACATCGCCACTCTGGAGCGCCTGAGCCCCGCGCGCCCCCGCGCCGCCGATATCGGCCGGCGCGCCACCGATCTCGAATCGCAGATCCGCCTCAAGGTGTTTTCGCGGGGGGCCTCGCTCTCCCTGTCGGAGCGGGTGCCGGTGCTGGAGAACCTCGGCTTCCGCGTCGTCAACGAGCGGACCTACCGCATCTTGCCCGCCGGCTCCGACGAGGGCGCCCGGGTCTGGCTGCACGACATGCTGTTGGAGCGCGCCACGGGGGCCGGCATCGACCTCGCCCGCCTGGAACGCCCGCTCGAGGATGCGCTGCTGGCCCTGAGCGGCGGCCTCGCGGAATCGGACGGGTTCAACCGCCTGGTCCTGGAGGCCGAGATGACCTGGCGCGAGGCCGCGATCCTGCGGGCCTTCGGCCGCTACCTGCGCCAACTCCGGATCCGCTACGGCCAGGATTACCTCGCCGCGACGCTCGCCGCCCATCCGGGCCTCGCCCGCGCCCTCGTGGCCCTGTTCCAGGCCCGCTTCGACCCCGCCATTGAGCATGAGCGTGCGGCGCGCGAGGCCGAGATCCGCGCCGGCATCGAGAGCGACCTTGCCGCCGTCACCAGCCTCGACGAGGACCGCATCCTGCGCCGCTTCGTCAACCTGATCGAGGCGGTCGTCCGCACGAACGCCTACCAGCGCGCGGATGGCGGCGGCGACCGCGAGACCATCGCGTTCAAGTTCGCCTGCGCCAAGGTCGCCGGCATGCCGCTGCCGCGCCCGTTCTTCGAGATCTTCGTGTACTCGCCGCGAGTGGAGGGCGTGCACCTGCGCTTCGGCTATGTGGCGCGGGGCGGCCTGCGCTGGTCCGACCGTCCGGAGGATTTCCGCACCGAGGTGCTCGGTCTCGTAAAGGCCCAGCAGGTGAAGAACGCCGTCATCGTCCCCGTCGGCGCCAAGGGCGGCTTCTTTCCCAAACGCCTGCCGCCGGCCTCGGACCGGCAGGCCTGGATGGAGGAGGGCACCGAGAGCTACCGGATCTTCATCCGCACCCTCCTCGAACTGACCGACAACATCGTGGACGACGCGATCGTCCCCCCGGCCGACACCGTGCGGCATGACCCCGACGACGCCTACCTGGTGGTGGCCGCCGACAAGGGCACCGCCACCTTCTCCGACATCGCCAACGCCCTCTCGGCCGAGCGCGGCCACTGGCTCGGCGACGCCTTCGCCTCTGGCGGCAGCCAGGGCTACGACCACAAGGGCATGGGCATCACGGCGCGCGGCGCCTGGGAGGCGGTCAAGCGCCACTTCCAGGAGATGGACATCGACACCCAGAGCGACCCGATCACGGTGGCGGGCGTGGGCGACATGTCGGGCGACGTCTTCGGCAACGGCATGTTGCTCTCGAGAACCCTGCGCCTCGTGGCCGCCTTCGACCACCGCGACATCTTCCTCGATCCCGCCCCCGACGCGGCCGCGAGCTTCGCCGAGCGCCAACGCCTGTTCGACCTCGGCCGCTCCTCCTGGCGGGACTACGATCCGGCCCTGATCTCGCCCGGCGGCGGCGTCTTCGCCCGCAGCCTGAAGACCATTCCGCTCTCGCCCGAGATCCAGGCCGTGCTCGGCGTCGAGCAGGCACAGGCGACCCCGGCCGAACTGATGCAGGCGATCCTCAAGGCGCCCGTGGATCTGCTCTGGTTCGGCGGCATCGGCACCTACATCCGGGCCACCTCCGAATCCGACGACGAGGCGGGCGACCGGGCCAACGACGCCGTGCGCATCACGGGTGCCATGCTGCGCGCCCGGGTCATCGGCGAGGGCGCCAATCTCGGGGCGACCCAGCGCGGGCGCATCGAGGCGGCCCGCAACGGGGTTCGGCTGAACAGCGACGCCATCGACAACTCGGCCGGCGTGAACACCTCGGATGTCGAGGTGAACATCAAGATCGCCCTGATGGGCCCGGAGCGCGACGGCCGCCTCGACGGGCCGGCCCGCAACGCGCTCCTCGTGGCGATGACCGACGAGGTCGCCGCCCTGGTCCTGCGCAACAACCAGCTTCAGACCCTCGCCCTGTCGCTCGCCCAGCATCGCGGCCTGCCCGAGACCGGATTCGCCATGCGCACGATGCAGGCGCTGGAGGCGGAGGGGCGCCTCGACCGGGTGGTGGAACTCCTACCCGACGACGCGGCAATCACCGAGCGGATGCGACGGGGCGAGGGCCTGACGCGGCCCGAATTCGCGGTCGTCCTGGCCTATGCCAAGCTCTCGCTCTACGACGCGCTGCTGGCGAGCGCGGTCCCCAACGATCCCTATTTCGACCGGGAGCTGCAGCGCTATTTCCCGGCGGCCCTGCGCCAGCAATTTCCCGACGCTGTGAAGGGCCACCGCCTACGCCGTGAGATCATCAGCAC
This sequence comes from Methylobacterium goesingense, assembly GCF_022179225.1. Lineage (GTDB taxonomy): Bacteria > Pseudomonadota > Alphaproteobacteria > Rhizobiales > Beijerinckiaceae > Methylobacterium > Methylobacterium goesingense. The sequence goes on along the minus strand of NZ_BPQL01000015.1, from coordinate 25,636 downwards.
CGCGCTCTCCAACATCATCGTCAACCGGGGCGGCCCCTCCCTGGTCACCCGCCTCGTCGACGAGACCGGCGTGGATGCCGCCACCATCGCCAAGGCCTACGCCATCACCCGGGACGCCTACGGGCTGATGGAGCTGAACCAGGCCATCGACGGTCTCGCCGGGGTTGTCGGCGGTCAGGCGCAGATCGCCCTCTACGCCGAGGTCCAGGACCTGCTGATCGGCCGCATCGTCTGGTTCATCCGCAACCTCGATCTGTCGGGGACCATCGCGCCCATCGTCGCGCGCTACCGCGAGGGCATCGCGGCCCTCCAGGGCGTGCTGCCCGCCGTGATGGGCGAAGAGGCGAGCGCGACACTGTCCGCACGGGAGGCCGAGCTGACGGCTCTGGGCATGGCGCCCGCGCAGGCCGCCCGCCTCGCCGCCCTCTCGGCCCTGACCTCGGCGCCCGACATCGTGCGCGTCGCCGAGACCGGGGGCGGTACGATTCCCGATATCGCCGCGACCCACTTCGCCCTCGACCGGGACTTCCACCTCTCCGATCTCGCCGCCGCCGCCCGGGCGGTCGCGACGGGCGACACCTTCGACCGCATCGCCCTGGAGCGGGCGGTCTCCGATATCGCCACCGCGCACCGCCACCTAACGGCGGAGATCATCGGTGCGGTGGGGGCCGGCTCCGAGGCGGTGGCGGCCTGGAGCCGCAGCCGCGGCGCCGCCCTCGACCATGCCCGCGCCACCCTCGAATCCGTCACCGCCTCCGGGCTGACGGTGTCCAAGGCGACCGTGGCGGCGAGCCTGCTCGTGGATCTGGCACGGCCGCGCGGTGTGTCGGCCCCCCGCTGAGGGCGGCCGTCAGCGGGCCAGCACGCGGGCGGCGTCCTTGGTGGTCTCGACGGCCTGCGCCACGCTGCCGATCGAGCGGGTGATCGTCCCGAGGCTCTGGGAGATCGCCGCCACCGCGCCCGCCGCGTGCTGCATGTTGCCCGACATGTCCTGCGTAACCACGCTCTGCTCCTCCACCGCGGCGGCCGTGCTCGTCACGTAGTCCCGCATCTGCGCGACGGAGCCCTGGATGGTGTCCAGGGCCTCCACCACCTGTCGCGAGACGCCCTGGACGTTGTCGATCTCACCCGTGATCTGCTCGGTGGCGCGGGCCGCCTGGTTGGCGAGGCTCTTCACCTCCTGCGCCACCACGGCGAAGCCGCGCCCCGCCTCGCCCGCCCGCGCCGATTCGATCGTGGCGTTGAGGGCCAGAAGATTGATCTGGCCCGCGATGTTCTGGATGAGTCCGACGATGCCGCTCATCGCGACCGCCGCCTCGCTCAAGGTCCGGGTGAATCGCGAAGCCGCCTCGACCTGCCCCTGCGCGGCGTCGGTGGCCGCGCGCGAGAGCGCCATGCTTTGCGCGATCTCCGCGACGGAGGCCGCCAATTCCTCGGAGGCGGCCGCCATGGTCTGCACATTGTGCGCCGTGCTGCCGGCGGCCTCGCTGGCGGTGCGGGCCTGCGCGTCGGAGTGGAGCAGGGCACCGTCGATCTCGCCGAAGTTCCGGGCGATCAGTCGGCGCAGATCGTTCAGGAGCGTCACCTGCGCGGTGATGTCGGTGGCGAACTTCACCACCTTGTAGGGGCGCCCGCCCGCATCCAGGATGGGGTTGTAGGACGCCTCGATCCAGATCTCGCGGCCGCCCTTGGCGAGGCGCCGGTACTGCGCCGCCTGGTAGCTGCCCGCCCGCAGCTTGGCCCAGAAGGCCGCGTAGTCCGGGCTCTCGCGCTCCGCCGGGTCCACGAACATGCGGTGGTGCTGGCCCACGATCTCGGAGCGCGCGTAGCCCATCGCCTTCAGGAAGTTCGCGTTGGCGTCGAGCACGATACCGTCGAGGTCGAACGCGATCACGGCTTGCGCCTTGTCGAGGGCGGCGATCTGACCCTGGAGGTCGGCCTCGGCCGCTTTCCGGCGGGTGATGTCGGTGGCGAACTTCACCACCTTGTAGGGCTTGCCGCTGCGGTCGAGGAGGGGATTGTAGGACGCCTCGATCCAGATCTCGCGGCCGCCTTTTGCGAGGCGTCGGTACTGCGCCGCCTGGTAGGACCCCTGGCGCAGCCCGGCCCAGAAGGCCGCGTAATCGGGGCTGTCGCGCTCGGCAGGCTCGACGAAGAGGCTGTGGTGCAGCCCCTTTATTTCGGGAAGCGTGTAGCCAATGACCGCCAGGAAGTTCGCGTTGGCGGTGATCACCGTGCCGTCGAGATCGAACTCGATGATCCCTTGCGATTTGTCCAGGGCGGCGAGCTTGGCTTGCGTTTCGGCGATAACCTTGTTGCGTAAACCCAGCATTGAACGCCCCATGGACGGAGCCCCGTGAGGCTCGTTCTGCCAAAATTCGAGCGACTGTCAGCGCTGTGCGGTCGCCTCGCAGAATGAAGTATTCCCCGAATGGTTAAAAATTCTCGATTTAGGTGGAGAATTTATGTCCTTACCCGTATCAAGAGGCGAGTTTTTTCTTGGATTGGTTTTTCTAGTTGTGACGAATCCTTTCCGTGCCTACTTTACATCTGATTTGGTTGCATAACTCGCCTGAAGTCGGTCGAGGCTCCGGCCTGCTGGCCGTGCGTTCGACTCCGCGCATCGGCCGGACAGGTTCGGCCGGTGCGGTCGGGGCCACCCGATTTCGGGTGACGCGATATTGTCATTGGTCGGTGCGAGGCGTGTTGGAACTCGCGGGCGGTTGGTGTATGAGCCTGCCCCAAGTGCAGTTTCTGCGCCGATTCGAGGCCGTCTGACGGACGTCCCGCCCGGGTGAAATCCTGGGTCCGGGACGTTTTGCAGTTCGCGTCGCGGGGCTCCGTCGGGGGACTCGGGCGAGGGGACTCGGGGGTGGCGCCGCCCAACAAACCTACGACTCAGAGGATTGAAACCGTTGCAGGTACTCGTTCGCGACAACAACGTCGACCAAGCCCTCCGCGTGCTGAAGAAGAAGATGCAGCGCGAGGGCATCTTCCGCGAGATGAAGCAGCGCAAGGCTTACGAGAAGCCCTCCGTCCGCAAGGCACGTGAGAAGGCCGAGGCCGTGCGCCGCGCCCGCAAGCAGGCCCGCAAGACCGCGATCCGCGAGGGCCTGATCGCCGCGCCGAAGCCGAAGCCCCGTTTCGGCGCCGGTGCGCCGCGTCGTCCGGGCGGTTCGCCCTTCGCCCCGTCGGCTCCGTCCGTGCCGCCCGCCGCCGGCCCCGCCAGCGCCTGAGGCCCGGGTCCGGGGAGGCCGCGCGCCTCTCCGGTGGCCGGAATGCACGATGGGACAGCCCGGTCGCCTTGCGGCCGGGCTTTTCTGCTTTGGAATCGGCTCTCGGTGCCCTGTGCGGGGCGACGTCACGGTCAGGCGTGAGGGCGCGGTCGGCCCAGCGAGGCGCGGGCCGAGGCCTGTCCTCCGCCTCCCAAGCCTGCCTATCCGTTCGATGGATCTCGGGCAGACCTGGGGAGGCGCCTTGGATCAGGCTGCGCGTGCCGCCATCGTCGCGTGCTCGGCCTGGACCAGCACGTCGAGGGCGCGCCAGGGCTTCTGCATGTAGACGACCTGGGCCGGTAGGCCGTCGACCCCGTGCGCGTCGCCGCCGGAGGTGAGGACCACCCTGACGTCGGGCCAGCGGCGCTCGACCGCCGTGGCCAGCGCGATGCCGTCCATCCCCGCGCCGAGGCGCACATCCGCGAAGAGCAGGGCGACGTGGTTGCCCGCGCGCTCGAGCACCGAGATCGCCGCCTCCGCGCTGTCGCAGGCGATCACGTCGAGATCGGTCTCCTCGAGGACGGCGGTAGCGAGGTTGCGGACCTCGGCATCGTCTTCGACCACGAGAGCGATCGGACAATCGGTGTGGGAACGATCCATGAAGTCTCCTTTGCGGACGGGATTTTACGAATGGGGTTCTTGCGCGTGGGGCTTTACAGGCGAGGCGGACCGGCCTCGCGCGCCGGCGCAGGTCGGGGTGGCAATGGATGGCCGGGTTGGGATGGCCGGGATGCGTCCCGCGATCCGCGCTGATTCTTTCTCGGTGATGCTGCGCCGCCACGGTGCGGCCGGCAAGAGTCGGAATTGATGTTCCGGCTATGCGGTTCCCGCATCGGCGCGCCCCATTCCCGCCGGGGTCCTGTGTTCAGTCGCCGGGGCTCGTGCGGACCTGCTCCACAGGGTCCGTCCTTCGAGGCTTTCCAACGCGGTGCGCCTCTTGCATGGCTTGGCCGGTCGGAGGTCGAGCCGGGGCGTCACGTTAACGATCCGTTCACCGTGATGACCTGAACCTGACCGGCGCCGATGTCGGAAAAGGTGCGCGGAGCGGGCGTCGCCGTCGGCGGCCAAGCGCGATCGGGGCGTCGTTGGGACCAGGGGGTGTTTGCCAGTCATGTGCCGCTTTCTCGCCTATTCCGGTGAGCCGGTCTTCCTGACCGACCTCGTCTGCGCACCGACGCACTCGCTGGTCCACCAGTCGCTCCACGCGGCCGAGGCGAAGACGGAAACCAACGGCGATGGCTTCGGCATCGGCTGGTACGGCGAGCGGGTCGATCCGGGCCTGTACCGCGATGTCTGCCCGGCTTGGTCGGACGAGAACCTCGTCAACCTCTGCCAGCAGGTCCGGGCGCGAATGTTCTTCGGTCATGTGCGGGCCTCCACGGGCACCGCCACCACCCGGGCGAACTGCCACCCCTTCGCCCATGGCCGGCACCTGTTCATGCACAACGGCCAGATCGGCGGCTATCACCGCATCAAGCGGCGCCTCGAGGCGCTGATCCCCGATGCCCTCTACGACGTCCGGCGGGGGACCACCGATTCCGAGGCGATCTTCCTCCTGGCGCTGGCCAACGGCCTCGCGGAGGACCCGGTCGGCGCCATGGCGCGGACGCTCGCCACCGTGCGCGACCTGATGCGGGCGGCCGAGGCCACCGAGCCCCTGCGCTTCACCGCCGTCGTCACCGACGGCGAGACTCTGACGGCCTATCGCTGGGCCTGCGACGGCTCGCCCCCGAGCCTGTATTACCGCGAGACCGAGACCGGCCTCGTCGTGGTCTCCGAGCCGATCGACGGCTGCCGCGACGGCTGGAAGGTCGTGCCCAAGGGCGGCACCCTCCAGGCCCGCCGTGGCGGGCCAGTGGTCGTCAGCGGCCCCGAGGCGGTGGCCGAGCGCATCGCCGCCTGAGCGGACGACCCAGCCATCCCGCCACGAGGGTTGCGGGCCGCGCGCGAAGGGCGGACAACCCGGCTCAAATGCTTTGCGGGAGCCGCCGATGACGTATCCGAACGTGACGCTGCACATCGCCGGGGCCTGGACCGACGGGTCCGGCTCGGAGACCTTGCCGGTGCTCAACCCGGCCACCGGCGAGACCCTCGGCACCCTGGCGGTGGCGACCCGGGCCGATCTCGACCGGGCCCTCGCGGCGGCCGAGCGAGGCTTCGCCGCCTGGCGCACGGTCTCGGCCTACGAGCGCTCCAAGGTGCTGCGCCGGGCCGCCGACCTCCTGCGCGCGCGGGTGGAGGACATCGCGCGCCTCATGACCCTGGAGCAGGGCAAGCCGCTCGCGGAGGCGCGGGTGGAGATCCTGGCCGGGGCCGACGTCACCGACTGGTTCGCGGAGGAAGGCCGGCGCGCCTATGGCCGGATCATCCCGGCCCGCGCCGATGGCGTCGTCCAGATGGTGCTGCGCGAGCCGATCGGCCCCGTGGCGGCGTTCACGCCCTGGAACTTCCCCATCAACCAGGCGGTGCGCAAGGTGGCGGCGGCCCTCTGCGCCGGCTGCTCGGTGATCCTGAAGGGACCCGAGGACACCCCGGCAAGCTGCGCGGCGATGATCCGCGCCTTCCTCGATGCCGGCGTGCCCGGCGACGTGCTCTCCCTGGTGTTCGGCGATCCGGCCGCGATCTCGGGCTACCTCATCCCGCACCCCGTCATCGCCAAGATGTCGTTCACGGGCTCGACCCCGGTGGGCAAGGAACTCGCGGCGCTCGCGGGGCGGCACATGAAGCGGGCGACGATGGAGCTCGGCGGCCACGCCCCCGCGATCGTGTTCGAGGATGCGGACGTGGACACCGCCGTCGCGGTGCTCGGCGCCAACAAGTTCCGCAATGCCGGCCAGGTCTGCGTCGCCCCGACCCGGATGCTGGTGCACGAGGCCGTCTACGACCGTTTTCGCGATGGCTTCGTGGCCTTCGCCGAGGGGCGAAAGGTCGGCGACGGGCTCGACCCTGAAACCACCATGGGCCCGCTCATCCATGCCCGCCGGCTGGAGGCGATGGAGACCCTCTGCGCCGATGCCGTGGCGCAGGGGGCCGAACTGCGCACCGGCGGCAAGCGCATCGGCAATCGCGGCAACTTCTTCGAGCCGACCGTGCTCTGCGACGTGCCCGTCACCGCCCGGATCATGAACGAGGAGCCTTTCGGCCCGGTGGCGCTGATCCAGCGCTTCTCCGACGACGAGGCCGCCTATGCCGAGGCCAACCGGCTTCCCTACGGTCTGGCCGCCTACGCCTATACCCGCTCGGCCGCCCGGGCCGTCGCGGTCGCCGCCCGGGTTCAGAGCGGGATGGTCGGGATCAACCACCACGGTCTCGCCTTCCCGGAGACGCCCTTCGGCGGCGTCAAGGAATCCGGCTACGGCAGCGAGGGCGGCTCGGAGGCGCTGGAAGCGTACCTGACCACGAAGTTCGTCAGCCAGGCGAGCGTCGGAGGCTAGGGGGCGGAGTCGCGGGCCTCCCTCTCCCGCAGAAGGGAGAGGGAGACGTGGTGGGCTGCATGGAGCAGGCCCCAAATGACACGCGGCCCGCTCAATAATGCGGCGGCGGCGGTTCCGGGGCGCCCGAGGCCGGGCGGTGGGAGGCCTGCTCCACCTCCTCGACGAGCTTGGCCATCTGGCGGGTCAGGGCGTCGATCTGGCGCCACTGGGCCGTGATCGTGGCGTTGAGGTCGTCGATCACCACGTCCTGCTCGGTGAGCCGCATCTCCAGGGCGTCGATGCGGGCGGAGAGATCGGTCATCGCGGTACCTCGGGCATCGGGGGCTCGGACATCAGGGCCTCCGGCGGGTGGTCCGGCCGCTCCACCAGGGCGGGGCCCAGCGCGATGCGGCCGTCGAAGACGAAGCAGTCGCCGGCCCAGCGGTTCTCGGCCTCCGGCACCGTCTCCAGATAGCGAAGGATGCCGCCCTCGAGGTGGCGCACGTCGGCAAAGCCCCGGGCGCGCATGTAGGCGCCCGCCTTCTCGCAGCGGATGCCGCCGGTGCAGAACATCGCCACGGTGGCGTGCGCCGCCGGATCGAGGCCGTCGGCGTAGGCGCGAAACGCACTGAACCGGGTGATCCCCGGATCGACCGCGCCGGGAAAGCTGCCGAGCGCCACCTCGAAGGCGTTGCGGGTGTCGATCAGGAGGAGGCCCGGCGTGTCGAGGAGCGCGTTCCAGGCCTCCGGCGGCACGGGGGTGCCGGCCGCGGTCGCGTCGGTGGCGCCGTCGTCGAAGGTGACGATCTCGCGCTTCACCCGGACCTTGAGGTGCCGGAAGGGCGGCGCCTCGGCCTGCGAGAGCTTGCAGTCGAGCCCGGCCAGGCGCCCGCCGAAGAGCGGGCCGATGCGGAGCGCGGCCAGGAAGGCGTCCATCGCGGCGGGCGTGCCTGCCACCGTGCCGTTGAGGCCCTCCCGCGCCAGCAGAAGGGTGCCGGTGAGGCCGAGTTCCGCGCAGAGCGCCTCCAGGGGGGCTCGCAGGGCCTCCGCGTCGGGCAGGGCGACGAACGTGTACAGGGCGGCGACGGTCAGGGGCATCGAGGACGCGGATCGCGGGGGGAGGGGGCAGGGCGGGCGGAGATCAGGGCGAGAGGGGTTCAGGGCGCGTCCACCCGGCGCAGCACGAAGGTGGTGCCGATCTCGGGGTCGCGGCGCCAGCGCCCGTCCCCCGTGGGCACCAGGGAGACCATGTGCCCGCGCCGGGCGACGAGGGTGAGGCGCCCCTTGTCGAAGCGCCAGGAAACGGGATCGAACACCGCCAGCCCGCTGTCGCGGCAGGCATCCAGGATGCGCACCGGCGCCGGCGCCGGGGCCGCCGTCAATTCGATGCGGCAGACATCCTGCTCGCGGTAGCGGTCCAGGGCGTAAATGCCCGGCGCTGGCCCGTCGCCGGACGGGGCGGGCTCCCCGCGCGCGGCCGGGCCGACCCGCGTGTCCGGGGCGGCGCTGCCGGCCCCCGGGCTGGTGGGGACCGCGTCCGAGGGCGGCATCATGGCCACGATCTGGAGCGGCACGAGGCTGTAGCTCTCGCCGGCCTCGCCCGGCGCGCCGAGGCTGCGGGAATCCGCCCGGCGCGTGAAGGGCAGCACGGGCCGTACGTCCTTGTCGACGAGGCGGATGTTGCCGTCCGCGAACAGCCAGCCGGCGACGCGGTTCAGGATCGGCAGTGCCCGCCGGCACCCGGCGGGAAAGGAGAGGCGCCGGCCCGCCGGCCCGCTCTCGCCCGATAGGGTCATGACGCAGCGCCGGGTGCCGCCGTCCTGCGAGAGGTCCCAGGTGCCCGGCACCCCGGCGATATCGCGCGGCAGGCTCTCGACGAAGGCTGGCGCGGGAGCGGCCGGCATCGCCTCCTGGCCGGAGGCGGGGGCGGCCAGCTGCGCCGCGCCGAGGGCGAGGCACGCCCCGCCGAGGCCAGAAAGAGCGCGCGTCCGGATCGTGAAGGCCCGGGTCATGCGCGCTCGGATCCCACCGCCGTCCAGGGCGTCTCCGGCACCGGCGTCAGCGGTCCACGGCCGTCGAACCAGGCGATCAGGTTGTCGACCACGAGCCGGCCCATGGCCGCGCGGGTGTGGACGGAGGCCGAGCCCACATGGGGCAGCAGCACCACGTGGTCCATGGCGACGAGTTCGGGCGGCACGTGCGGCTCGCGGGCGAACACGTCGAGCCCGGCCCCCAGGATGGTCCCGGCCTGGAGCGCGGCGATCAGCGCCGCCTCGTCGATGACGCTGCCCCGCGCCACGTTCACGACGAGACCCTGCGGCCCGAGGGCCTCCAGCACGGCCGCGTCCACGAGGCCGTTCGTCTCCGGCCCGCCCGGCGCCACCACGAGGAGCACATCGACGGCTTGCGCCATCTCCAGCAGGGACGGGTGGTAGGCGTAGGGCACGTCGGCCTGCGGGCGCCGGCCGTGATACGCGATGGCGACGCCGAAGCCCTCCAGGCGCCGCGCGATGGCCCGCCCGATCCGCCCGAGGCCGAGGATGCCGACGGTGCGCCCACGCAGAGTGGGGGTCAGCGGGTAGGTCTGGCGCGGCCAGTGCCCGGCGCGCAGGTAGCGATCGGCCTGGGGGATCTGGCGCACGGTCGCCAGCAGCAGGCCGAGGGCGAGGTCGGCGACCTCGTCGGTGAGCACGTCGGGGGTGTTGGTGACGACGACACCCTGCGCGGCGGCCGCCGCCGTGTCGATGGTGTCGTAGCCGACACCGAGGCTCGCCACGATCTCGAGATTCGGTAGCCGCGCGAGCAGGGCCCGATCCACCGGCGCCTGGGCACCCGTGGCGAGGCCGCGCAGGCGTGGGCCGACCGTGCGGAGGAACGCCTCCGGGTCCGGCGTCGTGTCGAGGCGGTGCAGGGTGAAGTGCCGCTCCACCTCGGCCATCACGTCGGGATGCATCGCCTTGAGCATCAGGATGTCGACGGGCGGCGGAATGTCGACGGCGGGCATGGGGCGGGTCTCGGCGGAGGTTTGGGCCGGCGCGGCGCCGGCCCCGGCAGCTTTAATCTGCGCCCTTGAACCGGTCCAGTGAGGGGATTTTTTAGGCGCATGCGGCGCTCTCCGGGCTGCCCCCCCGCCGCGCGCAACCGGGCCCCCACTTTCGCGCTGCGCCTTGGAACACTACTAAGGGAGAGCGAAACCTCGTTTCCCGACGAACAACCAGAACAGCCACGCCATGACCGCGCCGCGCACCCTCTACGACAAGATCTGGGACGACCACGTCGTCGATGTCGAGCCCGACGGCTCCACGCTCCTCTACATCGACCGTCACCTCGTCCACGAGGTCACCAGCCCGCAGGCCTTCGAGGGCCTGCGCGTGGCCGGGCGCCGGGTGCGCCACCCCGAGAAGACCCTCGCGGTGGTCGATCACAACGTACAGACCTCCGACCGCCGCTTCGGCATCGAGGACCCGGAAAGCCGCATCCAGCTCGAGGCGCTGGCCGAGAACGTGCGCGAATTCGGCATCGAGTTCTACGACGCCCTCGACCGGCGCCAGGGCATCGTCCACGTGATCGGGCCGGAGCAGGGCTTCACCCTGCCGGGCCAGACCATCGTCTGCGGCGACAGCCACACCTCGACCCACGGCGCCTTCGGAGCGCTCGCCCACGGCATCGGCACCTCGGAGGTGGAGCACGTGCTCGCCACCCAGACGCTGCTGCAGAAGAAGGCGAAGAACATGCGCGTCAGCGTCGACGGCACCCTGCCGCCGGGCGTGACGGCCAAGGACATCATCCTGGCGATCATCGGCGAGATCGGCACCGCCGGCGGCACCGGCTACGTCATCGAGTATGCCGGTGCGGCCATCCGCGCCCTCTCGATGGAGGGCCGGATGACGATCTGCAACATGTCGATCGAGGGCGGCGCCCGCGCAGGCCTGGTGGCACCGGACGCCACCACCTACGCCTATGTCGAGGGCCGTCCGAAGGCCCCGAAGGGCGAGGCCTTCGCCCGCGCCCGGGCCTACTGGGAGAGCCTCGTCACCGACGAAGGTGCCCATTTCGACCGCGAGGTTCGCCTGGACGCCGCCAACCTGCCGCCGATCGTCAGCTGGGGCACCAGCCCCGAGGACGTGGTCTCGATCTCCGGCGCGGTGCCCGACCCGTCGCGGATCGCGGACGAGAACAAGCGCCAGTCGAAGGAGAAGGCCCTGGACTACATGGGCCTGACGCCGGGCACCAAGATCACCGACATCACCCTCGACCGGGTGTTCATCGGCTCTTGCACCAACGGCCGCATCGAGGATCTGCGGGCGGTGGCCAAGATGGTGGAGGGCCGCAAGGTCCACGCCAACGTCTCTGCCATGGTTGTGCCGGGCTCCGGCCTCGTGAAGCAGCAGGCCGAGGCCGAAGGCCTCGACCTGATCCTCAAGGCGGCAGGGTTCGACTGGCGCGAGCCAGGCTGCTCCATGTGCCTCGGCATGAACGCGGATCGTCTCAGCCCGAACGAGCGCTGCGCCTCGACCTCGAACCGCAACTTCGAGGGCCGCCAGGGCCACCGTGGCCGCACCCACCTCGTCTCCCCCGCCATGGCGGCGGCGGCCGCCGTGGCGGGCCGCTTCGTCGACATCCGCGAGTGGCGCAGCGAGGCCTGAGCCACAATCGGCGCGCCGGCCGAAAAATCCCTTCTTGAGCGGATTGACGGCCGGCCCCACCCCGCCTAAACGAAATCCGCGTCGGCGCCGCACAGCGGCCCCGGCGAGCCCAGGTGGCGGAATTGGTAGACGCGCTGGTTTCAGGTACCAGTCTTGCAAGAGGTGAAGGTTCGAGTCCTTTCCTGGGCACCACTTGATTTCTAACCTTCGGAAATCAAATCGCTTTGAGGGTTTTCATCCCGCACTCGGGTCTCCGGTGCGGGATTTTTCTTGGCCTCATGCGCCGTGGTTCGCGTTCTTCTTTCGGCCGGCTTCCTGAGCGTCCGCCGTCACGGGGCGCTCGAGCCCGATTAGGCCGGCGCCTTCGGACAGATCCAAACGCTCCGGCATCGCGCGGTTCCTGACGTCCAACGGCGTGCGCTTCGGTGGCACGGGTGGCCCGCGGCCCCAGCCATTTGCATCTGCATCTGCATTTTACTGCGCAACCGTCGAACCTCCGGCAGCATTATGCAGAGGCGCCCCATCGTTCCGAGCGGGGCAAACGGAGTGAGACAGATGAGTGCTGGCTATCCACTTCTATTCCTGGCGTTGGGAACGCTGGGAGGCATCGGCTTCCTTGCCTTGGGGGCTCGTAAGCAGGTCGCCGACCTGAAGAACGACCCGCGGCGTTCCAACATCATCAAGGATCACGGCGGCACCCCGAGGCCGAACATGCCGGGGACCGAGCACTGAAGGCGTCGTCGGGTGCGTGTGAACGCCGCCCGATCCCGGACCGGCGCGGTTCCGGAGCATGACGGAACCGCCGCCTTCGCCGATCGTTGGTGGGTAGATTGGAACCGCTCTAATTCAAGGTGCGAGGCGGATCCGACTGCCGACGCGACACCAGGAGTATCCCATGACCGGTCATGCGCATTGTGAGAGCTGCAAGTTCTTCGACGAGCACAAGGTGAACGGCGCTCAGGCGTCCGGAGAGCAGGGCCTGTGCCGTTACAACCCGCCGGTGACCCAGCCTGCGCCTGAGTCGAAGGGCCTGTGGCCGGTGGTGGCTACCAGCGATTGGTGCGGTCACTTCACGCCCGACATGACCGCCGCCGAGTAAACAGACCGTTTTTTGCACCATCGGGATCTGGAGCCAGGCTCATGGCTGGCCCTTCCCGCTATGCCAGTCTGGCTCGCCGGGCGAATTCACCGGCGAAGCCATCGTCGGTCTGAGATTTTATCGGTTCAGAAGACAATCCTGGACCCTCGAAGCCCGAATGCTTCGTTAGTCGTTGCACTGGTCATCTTATAGGGCTGGACCCGTGCCAATGCCTGTCGCGTCGTCTTCGGCGCAGAAGGAAGGCACTCCGCACTGGAGCGCGACGGCGAATCCCTGCGCTCTCCACCGAACGGAGATCGCCGTGGCGTCCGACGCCCGCGGGCGAGCATCAATCCGGTTCCAGCCCGTACTCCGCCAGGAGCGCCGCCCGCTTGCCGCGAAGTTCGAGTGCCCGAATGGCGTGTTTGCGCCCGGTGGCCAGGAGCGCGTCCGCCATTCCGCTCCGCGATCCCGGCGTCAGGTGCGCGCGTTCGGCGAGATCCGTCGCGGCCGCTTCCTCCAACGCGATGCTTCTTTGAAGGGTGTCGAGCACGGCCTGCACCATGGGAATGAGTTGCGAGTAGCCGGCGCTGTTCCTCATCCGCGGGGCCTTTCCTGCTGTGCCCATACGAGTTCTTGGGGACACCATACCATTCCGACCGCGGCGTTCATCCCCCGTGACGTGCGACAGGGTCGCGTGTGGTCCGTTGGTGCGACGCGCAGTCCCGGCCAGCGCGCGCTCCGCTGCCTACGGACAGGAACACGCGGCGTCCGCCCTCGGTTGGTCCCTCAATCTCACCGATGAGGATCACCCCATGAAGACCACGCTCGCCTGCGCCGCCAGCCTCGCCCTCGGGCTGCTCGCCACCGTCACGACCGCCGAGGCCAAGGGCTGCATCAAGGGCGCCATCGTCGGCGGGGTTGCCGGCAAGATGGCCGGGCACGGCAAGATGGGCGCCGCCGCCGGATGCGCGGTCGGCCACAGCCGGGCCAACAAGAAGGACGCGCAGTCCCAGGGTGGCGGGCAGCCCCAGGGCCAGTAAGGGCCAGTGAGAGAGACCCGAAAAACCGTTCGTCCGCGTTAGCGGCGGCGGCGGGCATAGGCGAGCGCCGCGACCGCGCTCGCCAGTACCGCGCCCGCTATCCAGGGGGTGATTCCGGGCCTGCTTTGCCCGAGGGGCCGTTCCGCGCTGGCCTCCTGCCCGAGGAGCCAGGCCAGGGCGCGGCGCAGTTCGCTAGTGGCGTCGCGGGCAAACCATTGGCCGTGCGCGAAGACGACCCGGTCGGGCGCCAAATCGACCAGCCGCTGCGCGGCCCGTGCGGCCTCGGCCCGGTTCAAACTCAGGAGCAGCCGAAGGTAGAGCGGCGCCCGTCCGTCCGGCGCGACGATCCCCAGAAGGCGCGCCAAGGCGCGCGGGCCGGGCGGTAGCAGGTCGGCCTCCAGGTTCACGACGAGGTCGGTCAGCACCAGCGTACCGCTGGGTCGGTGGAAGAGGCAGACTTCCCGGAACACCGGGCCCGCCACCAGCACCGTATCGATTGCGCCGGCCCAGGCGCGCGGTGGCGTGTTGCCGAGTTCCCCGTCGATCCGGATACCCGCGCGCCGCACTGGCCTCCGATCCTCCAGCCCCGGCACCGCCCAGGTGATCGCGTTCGGGCAGGCGGCCTGCCAGCCCGCCAGGAACATCCAGTGGCCGATGCTCGGGGCGACGAGGTGGCCGATACGGCCGAGCGCTTCGAGGGCCCGCTGCAGGCCCGGATGGTGCGGAACCGGCGAGTGCAGGAGCAGGTCGCCGCTCGCCAGTCGCAGCACCGTCATGCGGATCGGCAGCGGCAGACCGCCCGCCTCGATCGGGGCGGCGTCGACAATCCAGACGTCCTCGGCCACCGGCTTCGGGGTGTTCAGGGGCGGGTAGCTGATGTCGTGCGTCACGCCGTGCCGTCTCCTGTCCGCGTCTTCGTGCCGACGGGAACGCCGCCGGGGGGCCACGGGTCCCGCGGGGACGCGGGATGCCCCCGGCCGCCGCCGGCCCCGGACCGAACATCCGGCGCCGACGCGGGGTTGAGTCTTGCGTATCGGCAAGGAAGGAGAACGTCATGCGCATCACGACGATTCTCGCGGCGACCACCCTCGCGCTCGCGGCCATCGGGGGATCGAGCCAGTCCGCGCGCCCATGAGGACTGCGATCCCCTGATGCGCTCCGGCCCAAGCCCCGAGCCGGGATCCCGTACCCCTAGCCGGGCTTCGGCAATCTGGTATACCAGTGGGAGACGAGGCCTCGGGAGCGCCCCATGACCATCTTGTTCAGCCACGAGGCCGCCCGCGCGCATCGCACGCCGCACGGGCATCCGGAGCGGCCCGAGCGCATGCAGGCGGTCCAGGATGCCCTGGCCCCGGAGGCCTTCGCGTCCCTCGACCGGCGTTCGCCCGAGCCCGCGAGCCTGGAGACCGTGGCCCTCGCGCATCCCGAGGAATGGGTGCTGGCGATGGTGAAGGCGGCCCCGTCCGAGGGGCTGGTTCACGTGGATTCCGACACCGTGCTGTCGCCCGGCACCATCGATTGCGTGCTGCGCGGGGTCGGCGCCGCCGTGGCGGGGGTAGATGCCGTGATGGCCCGCGAGGCTCGCAACGCCTTCTCGGCCATGCGCCCGCCGGGTCACCATGCCGAGCGCACCCGCGCCATGGGCTTCTGCCTGTTCAACAACGCCGCCATCGCGGCCCGGCACGCGCGGATGGTCCACGGGGCCGAGCGCGTCGCCATCGTCGACTGGGACGTGCACCACGGCAACGGCAGCCAGGACATCTTCTGGGACGACCCGTCGGTGCTGTTCTGCTCGACCCACCAGATGCCGCTCTATCCGGGCACCGGCGCGGTCTCGGAGGCGGGCGAGCACGACACCATCGTCAACGCGCCTCTCAAGCCCGGCGCCGACGGCGAGCGCTTTCGCGAAGCGTTCGAGGCCCGCGTCCTGCCCCGCCTCCGGGATTTCCGGCCCGACCTCATCGTCATCTCGGCCGGCTTCGACGCGCATTGGCGCGACCCCCTGGCCAATCTGATGCTGGAGGCCGAGGATTTCGCCTGGGCGACCCGGCAGGTCATGGCAATCGCCGAGCAGGCTTGCGACGGGCGCATCGTCTCGGTGCTGGAGGGTGGCTACGACCTCCGGGGCCTGGCCGAGTCCACCGCCGCGCACGTGGCGGCCCTGATGGAAGCGTGACGGCCCGGAAAGCCGCGCCGGTCGGGCTTTCCCCGGCTCGTCCCTGACCCACCTATGTGCCGATGCTGAACGATCGCCGCCTCGCGCGCCTGACCGCCCGTGCCCTCCAGACCTCGCAAGGGCGACCCGGTCAGGACAGGCCGGGCATCGCCAAGATCGTGAGCTGGAACCTGCTGCGGCGGGTCGGGGCCAACGTCGCCGGCATCGCCGCGCTGATCGAGCGCGAGCGGCCCGATCTCGTCCTGATGCAGGAGGCCACCCGGGACATCGAGGCGCTCACCGCTAAGGTCGGGGGCCACTACGCCTGGGCGCAGATGCCGGGGCGCATCCACGGCCTCGCGGTCTGGAGCCCGACGCCCTTCGCCGTCCCTCCGAAGGCGATCGCGCTGCCGGCCGGCACCTTGTTCGACAGGGTCGCCCAAGTGATCGATCTCGGCGCGTTCGGTGTGGCCAACGTGCATCTCTCGCACGGGCAGGTGCTCAACCGGCGGCAACTGCGCTGCATCGAGCAGAGCCTGCCGGAGCGCGCCGCCGTAATCGGCGACTACAACCTCGTCGGGCCGCCCCTGCTGCCCGGCTTCCACGATGTCGGTCCGCGCCTGCCCACCCACGCGATGGCGCGGGTGGTGCCCCTGCGGCTCGACCGCTGCCTCGTGCGGGGCCTGATCTGCCACGGGCGCAGCGTGCTGCCGCGCGGGGCGTCCGACCACCGGCCGATCATCGTCCACCTCGCCCCGACCCAGGAGGCCGTCCAGCGCAAGGCGTCCGGCCGGATGGCGGAGGACGAGTCTACAGGTATGGCAGCAGTAATCGGACGCCTGCGTCGCGCAGCCGGACGGGGAGCCCGCGCTGCGCTAGCGCCTCGCGGGTGAGGCGCAGGGTCATCTTCTCCCGCATGAAGGCATCGAGGCGCCCGGCCAGCGCGGTATCGTAGACCTCGACATTGAGCTC
The DNA here is from genome assembly GCF_022179225.1 of Methylobacterium goesingense. Taxonomy (GTDB): domain Bacteria; phylum Pseudomonadota; class Alphaproteobacteria; order Rhizobiales; family Beijerinckiaceae; genus Methylobacterium; species Methylobacterium goesingense. The sequence continues at coordinate 9,054 of NZ_BPQL01000015.1, read as the reverse complement.
GAAGTTCAGGCGGAAGCTGCGCGTGTCCCAGTTGGCGCTGCCGATGAAGCACCAGGCATCGTCGACCACGAGGAGCTTGGCGTGGTCGAAGGGCGGGTCGTCGAGCCAGATCCGTACGTCGCTGGCCAGCAGCGGGTCCACGTGCGCCCGCGTCGCCCAGTCCACCACGGCGTGGTCGCTCGCCATCGGGATGATGACGTCGACGGTGATCCCCCGCAGGGCGGCGAGCGAGAGCGCGCTCACCAGCACCTCGCTCGGCAGGAAGTAGGGCGTCATCAGGCGGATGCTGTGCTCCGCGCAGGAGATCGCCTCCAGCACCACGAGCTCGATCTTGCGCAGGTCCGCGTCCGGTCCGGAGGTGACCACGCGCGCCTGCGTCTCGCCCTGCGGTTCGAGGGCCGGAAACCAGTCCGGTCCCTCGATCTCCTCGTCCATCACGAAGGCCCAGTCGCTGGCGAAGGCCGCCGTGAGCTGGGCCACCACCGGCCCCCGGATCCGGAAATGCACGTCGCGCACGGGCTCGGGCGGGTTCAGGGCCACCCGGTTCTCGTCCGCGATGTTGATGCCGCCGGTGAAAGCCAGCGTCCCGTCGACGATGAGCAGCTTCTTGTGGGTGCGCAGATTCAGGAACGGCATCCGCCAAGGCAGGACGGTGTGCATGAAACGGCCTGAGGGCAGGCCCCTGCGGCGCAGGCCCTGGTAGATCGCGTCGATGAAATAGCCGCTGCCGACGCCGTCCACGAGGACGCGCACCGCGACGCCCCTCTCCTGCGCCGCCTGCAGGGCGTCGAGGAAATCGCGCCCGATCCCGTCCTTGCGGAAGATGTAGCTCGACAGGGCGACGGAGCGGGTCGCGCCCGCGATCGCCTCCAGCATCGCCGGATAGACCGCGTCGCCATTGCGCAGGGTCTCGATGCGGTTGCCGGCCTGCAGGGGCAGGGTGGTGATGCGCCGGACCGCATGGTCGAGGGGCCGGAAGCGCGCCGGCAGGGCGGGGCCGGCGGGGGCCCGGTCCCCGTCCGCCGGGTTCGGCTGGGACGGCTTGATGCGCAGCTTCTGCGCCCGGCGCGTGACCCGGTTGACGCCGAAGAAGGCGTAGAGCGCGCTCCCGAACAGGGGTGAGAGCCAGACGAGGCCGATCCAGCCGATCGCCGCCCCGACTTCGCGCTTGCGCAGCAGGATATGGATCGTCAGGAGCCCGGACAGCGCGGCTCCGATGAGCCACAGGATCTCGGTCCGGACCGACGCCTGCCCGCCGAGCCATGTCAGCAATGCCTGTTCCAACGCCGTGTCCGATCCCGCAATGTCGCCGGGGGATACGTCAATGCAGGCTGGAGCGCCAATGCGGATCGGCAACGCGAAAAGGGCCGCGGCGGCCGGAGGCTAAGGTGCGCGTACATCCGGCGTCACCTGGCATCCGGGCACCGTGGCCCCGTCCGGTCCGCCTTCGCGGTCCGGCCTGATCCGACCTTGCGGCATCAGGGTTAACGAACCCTCAATACCGGTCCGGAATCCTCAGTTCGTGCGGCGCGAGAGCGAGATCGCGTAGGCCGGCGAGCGGATCGCGAACATCGGGTCGTCGGTCGGGCCCGCGACCCCGGCGGGCAGGTCGACGACGGGATCGAAGGTGGCGCCGTCGCAGGTGGCGGCAGGCTCAAGAGCGGTGATCGCCAGGGTGCCGAGCTTGACCGACTTGCGGCTCTCCTCGGGCCACTGCACCGTCGGATCGTTGGTCGGGTCGCCGGTTTCCCCGAGGATAGCCACGAGGTCGAAGCGCGCCGGTCCCTGCGCGAGGCGCTCCTTCAGCTCGTCGGCGTAGAAGGCGTCCGGCTTGGCCTTGGCCTCGTCGTCGCTGAGGCCGAGTTGGCCCGCTGCCGCCACGGTCTTCAGCTTGGCCACCGTCGCGGTGCCCTTGGCGTCGGTGAGCGTGTAGGCGTGCACGCCCCAGTAATCGACCCCCGCGTAGCTCGCCGGCACGGGCCGCGCGTTGAGCCAGGCCGCCTGCCGGGTCGTCTCGGGGTTGGCCGCCCCGAACGCCTTGATCTTCTCCGCGTCCGGCTTCCCGTCCGGGCCGGGGGCGCGCACGGTGGCGAAGTCGAGGAGCTGCTGCGGGGTCTTCGTGCCGAAGACTGGCGCGGAGATGAACACGAACACCATGTCGCCCGAGGGGTCCGCGATGCGCATGGAGAAGCCGCGCGTCACCGGCTTGGCCTTGTCGGAGACCTTCGGGTTGCTGCCGCCCATGGAGAACCGGGCCGTCATCGGCAGGGGCTTCTCCGCGTTGGCCTTGGCGAAGTGGGGTGCCTTGGACAGGCCGGGCGCCTCGGCGGAGGGGGTGAAGGTGCCCTTCACGCAGACGCCCTTGGCGCCGCTGCCGCGCACGTTCGGCTGGTTGCCGCCGGCCTTGAACAGGGCGTCCACGATGGCCTGGGTGTCGACCTCCTGCGCGGATGCCGTCCCCATCGCGACAAGGATCAGGGACGCGGCGCAGAGCAGGGGCGGGCGGATCGACATCATGGAAAAACCTTTCGAGGCGGGAGGCGGTGGCGGCTGTCGGCACTCACCTTCTCGAAATAGTTTTATAGAAGATTCCCCTGGTATTGAAGAGGTCGGCTAAGATCTGGCGAACCTTGCGGTATCACAAATGATGGAGGCCCATGTCAGCGTCACCCGAAGGGCCGATCCGATTCTGAGATGGGCAAGCTTCCACCTTCAATCTGCTGATTCGCTCGGTATCAATGCGCATTGCGCATGATGACGTGCCGGCTGTCGACTTCAGGCGGTGTTGCTCGCATATCCGCTGGTGATGAGCATTTCCAGCTTCCATACTTTTAAGTAAGACGTTGGGTCGATCAGGTCGGACCTGCGTTGGTAAGGCTTGTTCGCTCTATTTGTGAGGGGACCCGTTGCTATGTTGCTGTACATTTCGAAATGCAGCATGCTCATGTTGAGCCCTTTGAGTTTTCCGATGTAGCCAATCAAGTCGCCCGCCTTCACTTCCGAATTGATGCGAATTCCGCTCGGGAGGGAATTCTTCACCTCCCCATAGCGAACGATAAAATCGTCATGATCGACCGTGATATACGATGTCTCCAAATAAAACGACGCAAATTGAGTGATTATACCATCGGCTACTGCATAGACGGGTGTGTTTACTGGAGCATAGAGATCGCAGCCTGCATGTTTTCGTTTGCCGCCATCTCGGTTGGCGCCAAAGCGCCGCATTCCTTCAGCGAAATCCTCTTTCGGTATAAAGGAAAGCGGGAAAACCATTTCGCAGATATCCGTCTTCGTGTTGGACCTTGCGCTATCAATTTTTGTGGTCGCTTAGCGTTATTGTCAATTGTTTTTTATCGATTTGTTCCGCTCTCAGCGTGATTTCTACTCCCGAAAATGGTGTGATTGCGCCCTCAGTTTCGGACTGCCCGCCCCAAGCCATGATAGCGCCGCCCGATATTTTTGTTGTCGTGTTCGGCGGTCCATACTGCTTGAGGACACTGGTCAGCGTATAAGCGTCAAAGCTCGTGCCTTGATAGGTCAGCGATATAGTCTTCGCGACAGGCCTCGCCGTCGCGTCGAATTCAACCTGTAGCGCGCGGTCGTCTTCGAACCAGACGTAGACGACCCGTGGGACGCTTAGGCTGGAGGCCGGTGGGGAGGCCTTGCGCAACCGTTCCTGCCGCTTGCTGATGCCGCCGGTCCTGTCGAGAACCGCTCGGATTTCGGATGGCGACATTCCAACCCTCAGACCAAGGATTTCCCATCGGTCGTTGGCCTCGGCTATTTGGGAGACCGCGAGCCCCAGGCAGAAGATGAGAAGCTGAAGGATCCGCGCGCGTGCGCGCCGACACGAAATAAGGAGCACCGATCGTCCCACGTTGTCTCGACTGTCCGCGTGAAGAGAACACGGCGCGTGTGCCGCGTCACGCTCGACGGGGCGAGTTTTGTTCGGAACGTGTAGGATCGCAGCACAATCACGCGAAAGGGTACGAGTGAGGTGCTCCCACCCCCTCGTACCCTTTCGATGTGCCGTAGATCTTCGAAGAGACGGAGCCGGCGTATTGCGGCTGTCTTCCCCGAGGGTCGGTCCTACTCGGCGGCCTGGAGCGCCGGAAGCTCCGAATCCAGGGGCATCGGGTTGCCGCCGAGGGCCGCCGCGAGCTTGACGTCGTCGACCTCGCCTTCCCAGCGGGCGACCACGATGCAGGCCACCGCGTTGCCGATGAAGTTGGTGAGCGCGCGGCACTCGGACATGAAGCGGTCCACGCCCAGGATCAGCGCCATGCCGACGACCGGCACCGAGGGGACCACCGCCAGCGTCGCCGCCAGGGTGATGAAGCCTGAGCCGGTGACGCCGGCCGCACCCTTCGAGGAGAGCATCGCCACGAGGAGGAGGAGGCCCTGCTCGCCGTAGGTCAGCGGGGTGTCCGTGGCCTGGGCGATGAAGAGCGCCGCCATCGTCATGTAGATGTTGGTGCCGTCGAGGTTGAACGAGTAGCCGGTGGGGACCACGAGGCCGACCACGGGCTTGGAGCAGCCGGCGCGTTCCATCTTCTCGAGGAGCGAGGGCAGGGCCGACTCGGAAGAGGAGGTGCCGAGCACGAGGAGCAGCTCTTCCTTGATGTAGCGGATGAGCTTGATGATCGAGAAGCCGTTGTAGCGGGCGACGAGACCAAGCACGCCGAGCACGAAGATGGCGGAGGTCAGGTAGAAGGCGCCGACGAGGTAGGCGAGGTTGGCGAGCGAGGCGATGCCGTACTTGCCGATGGTGAAGGCCATGGCGCCGAAGGCGCCGAGAGGGGCGACCTTCATGATGATGTTGACGACGCCGAAGATGGCTTCTGACAGCACCTTGATGATGTCGAGGACCGGCTTGCCGCGGTCGCCCAGGAAGGCGAGGCCGAAGCCGAACAGCACCGAGAAGAACAGGACCTGAAGGATCTCTCCGCCCGAGAACGCACCCACCGCCGTGGAGGGGATGATGTTCATGAGGAAGTCGGTGATCGTCTGCGTCTTCGCCTTGTCGGCGTACATCGCGATCGACTTCGGATCGAGGGACTTCGGATCGATGTGCATGCCCGCGCCCGGCTGGACGAGGTTGGCCACGATCAGGCCGACGATCAGCGCCAGCGTCGAGAAGGTGATGAAGTAGATCAGCGCCTTGCCGCCGACGCGCCCGACCTTCTCGAGGTTCGTCATGCCGGCGATGCCGGAGACTACGGTGAGGAAGATCACCGGCGCGATGATCATCTTGACGAGCTTGATGAAGGCATCGCCGAGCGGCTTCATGTCCGCGCCGACCTGGGGATAGAAGTGGCCGAGGGTGATGCCGATCGCCACCGCGACCAGGACCTGGAAATACAGGGTCCGGTAGATCGGCTTGGGCTTCGGCGGGGCGTGCGGGGCGGTGAGGGGCAGTGGTACGGCAGCCATGTGGGCGTTCTCCCTGTGGGTGTCTCGAAGGGGCGGCGGTTCGGCGCCGGGGCATGGCCCCGTCTCCGTCCGCTCTTGGTCTTGGCGCCTCGGGGTCCGGGCCGTCCCGATCGCGCCCCAGCGGGGCGCGATGACGGGAGGTCGAGCCCTCCGGCAATCAGCCCTGCAAAGCATGCAGGGCTGCGATACCCTCTCGGAATGGCAACCGGCGTGCCAGCCCGGGAACGCGCGAAACTTTTTCTTAAATCTCTGAAAACAGGATGGTTTTTCCCGTGATGTCGGCACTCTTCCGAACGCGCCTTGCGAAATTCCGGACGTGGGGCCGGAAATCCGTCCGGGAATTCGCAGCGGGCCGGAGCGCATGAGGCCGCTGGCCCCGTCCGACGCGCTGCGCCGTGTGCGGGCGCATGCGCCCGACCGGCAGAGCCTGTTCTTCCTGGCGAGCCTCGCGGCGATCCTGCTTGCGGCCTGGGCGGCCGGACGGGTCGCCGCGCGCTGGGCCATGGAGGACCTTCAGCGCACCGCGCAGGCGGCCCTCGCCCTCCAGGTCGGGGCCCTTGGCGCCGAGATGCAGAAGCAGACCTCCCTGCCGCTGGCGCTGGCGGCCGACCCCGAGATCGCCGCGGCGGCGCAGGGCACGTCCGACGAGGGTCTCGTCGCCCGCGTGAACCGGCGCCTCGCCGAGGTGGCTAACGCCACGGGCTCGGCCGTGATCTACGTGATCCGCCCCGACGGGATCACCGTGGCGGCGAGCAACGCGGAATCCCCGGGCAGCTTCCTCGGCCGCGACTACGCGTTCCGGCCCTACTTCCGGGAAGCCATGCGGGACGGGGCGGGCTCGCAATTCGCCCTCGGCACCGTGAGCGGGCGCGCCGGCCTCTACCTGTCCCGCCGCATCGGCGCCGCCGGCGGCGTGGTGGTGGTCAAGATCGAGTTCGACGCCGTCGAGGCGGGCTGGCGCGCGGCCGAGGACGCGGTCTTCGTCACCGATGCGCGCGGCATCGTCCTCGTGGCGAGCGACCCGGCCTGGCGCTTCACCACCCTCCGGCAGATCGGCGAAGCCGAGCGCCGCCGCATCCGCGAGGCCCTGGATTTCGGCGACGCCCCCCTCGGGCCGGTGCCGCTCCATCCCGTGCCGGGCAGCGAGGAGCTGGCGCGGGCGGGCCGGGGAGCCCAGCCCGCCCGCGTGGTCCTGCGCCTCGACGCGCCGATCCCCGGTACCGGCTGGCGGCTCCACACCCTGACGCCCCTCGGCGGCACCGTGGAGCGCGAGCGGGTTCAGGCCTGGATCATCGCCGGCCTCCTCACGGGCCTCGCCTGCCTCGGCCTCGGCGCGCTGGCGGGCCGTGGCCGGCGCAACCGCGAACGCCTCGTGCGGGCCTCCGCGCAGCGGGACGCCCTGGAGGCCCGCGTGCGGGAGCGGACCCTGGAACTCACCGACGCCAACCGGCTCCTGCGCCTCGAGATCGAGGAGCGCCAGCGGGCGGAGGCCGAGCGCGAGCGCCTCGGCCGCGAACTCGCCCAGGCCGGGCGCCTCGCGGCTTTGGGCCAGTTCGCCGCCAGCATGGCCCACGAGATCAACCAGCCACTGGCCGCCATCCGCTCCTACGCCGACAACGCCGCCATCCTGGTCCGGCGCGGCCGTGCCGACGAGGCGGCGGAGAACGCCGTCGCCATCGGCCGGCTCACCGACCGCATCGGCGGGCTGACGCGCCAGCTCAAGGGCTTCGCCCGGCGCGCCTCGGCCAAGCGCGAGCCCGTGGCGCTGGCCGGGATCCTGCGCAACAGCCTGGAGCTGGTGGAGGCGCGGGCGGCCTCGGCCGGCATTCCCCTCGCAGTGGAGACCGGCGCCACCGGCTTGCACGTGCTGGGCGACGGGCCGCGCCTCGAACAGGTGGTGGTGAACCTGCTCCAGAACGCCCTCGATGCCGTGGCGGGCCGCCCCGGGGCGCGGGTCGGCCTGCGGGTGCGCGAGGCCGAACCCGGGCGCATCGCCGTGGAGGTCTATGACAACGGGCCGGGCATGCCCGAGGCGGTGCGGGCGCAGGTGTTCGATGCCTTCTTCACCACCAAGTCGGACGGGCTCGGCCTCGGACTCGCCATCGCCCGCGGAATCGTCGAGGATTGCGGCGGAAGCCTCACCGCCCTGGACGATCCGGCGGGGGGCACGATCTTCCGCGTGGATCTGGCGAAGGCCCCGGCACAAGGGGCCGCCGAGACGGGCGGACCGGCGGCTGCGCCGGTGGAGGAAGCGACGTGAGCGAGACAGGGGCAGGGCCGTCCTCGGCCGAACGGGTCGTCTTCATCGACGACGAGGCGGAGGTGTGCCGGGCCAACCGGCAGAGCCTGGAACTCGACGGCTACCGGGTGGAAACCTTCGGGGCCGCCGCGCCCGCCCTGACGGCGATCCTGGCCGATCCGCCCGGCCTCGTGATTACCGACGTACGCCTGCCCGACCTCGACGGGAACGCCCTGTTCGCGCGCCTGCGGGCCATCGACCCGGAGCTGCCCGTGATCCTGATCACCGGCCACGGCGATATCCGCATGGCGGTGGCGGCGATGCGCGACGGCGCCTACGACTTTCTGGCCAAGCCCTACCCGGCCGAGGCCCTGCTCGCCTCGGCGCGGCGCGCCCTCGACCGGCGCCGCCTCGTGCTGGAGAACCGCCGCCTGCGCGCCCGCCTCGACGCGGCTCTGGAGGAGGACCCGGCCTTCCTCGGGGTCTCTCCCGAAATCGTGCGCCTGCGCAAGCTCGTGCGCGAGGTGGCCCAGGCCGATGTCGACGTCCTCGTCTTCGGCGAGACCGGCTCGGGCAAGGAGGTGGTGGCGAGCGCCCTGCACCGCTGGGGCCGGCGGGCCAAGCGCAACTTCGTGGCGATGAATTGCGGCGCGCTGCCCGACAGCGTGGTGGAGAGCGAATTGTTCGGCCACGAGGCCGGTGCCTTCACGGGGGCCCTGAAGCGGCGCGTCGGCCGCATCGAGCACGCCCAGGGCGGCACCCTGTTCCTCGACGAGATCGAGAGCATGCCGCTCGGCCTTCAGGTGAAGATCCTGCGCGTGCTCCAGGAGCGGGTGGTGGAGCCGCTGGGCAGCAACGACATCCTGCCCATCGACATGCGCGTGGTGGCGGCCACCAAGGTGGATCTCGGCCAGGCGGCGGCGCAGGGCACCTTCCGGGACGACCTCTACCACCGGCTCAACGTGATCACGATCGCCATCCCGCCCCTTCGCGACCGGCGCGAGGACGTGATGCTGCTGTTCCAGGAATTCCTGCGCCGCGCCGCGGCGCGCTTCAAGCGCGAGGTCCCGGCGGTGAGCGCCCACGCGATGGACCACCTGCGCCGGCACGACTGGCCGGGCAACGTGCGCGAACTCGGACACTTCGCCGAACGCTACGCCCTCGGCCTCGGGCAGACGGACTTCTCGGCGCCGGAGCCCGTGGCCGCCGGGACGCTCGCCGAGCAGGTCGACCGCTTCGAGCGTGGGCTGATCCGCGAGGAACTCATCGTGGCTGCCGGGGATGTGCGACTCGCCGCCGAATCCCTCGGCACTCCGCGCAAGACCCTCTACGACAAGATCGCCCGCCACGGTCTGACGCCGACGGATTACCGCTGATCCCGG